>JANNDF010000271.1:0-3298 GCA_031387445.1 Planctomycetia bacterium | reverse complement strand
GGGGGGGCGGGGGGCCGCACGCGTGCCCGCGGGCGCCCGCCACACCCCCCCGCCCCACCCGCTTCCGGCTCGTCAACACCCACACCGCCCCCCAACCGGCCACGGCCATTCCCAGCGTCATCACGCCGCCCAGCACGCCGCCGTGGATGTTCGTCCACAGCACGTTGAACGGGATCAGCCACCACAGCCGCCATAGCCCGGTTCGGCCGCGCTCGTAGTCCACAATCGCCGCCATCGTCACGCCCATGCCGACGATGGTGAACATGTGCGGGCGGGCGTAGAAGTGGAACGCCGACACCACCAGGGCGAACGCGGCCACCCCGCCGGCCAGCAGCGGGTGCATCCCCTCCCGCACCATTCGGCTGAAAATCCAGGTGAACAGCCCGGCGGTGGTGGCACTGAAGCCGAGCAGCATGGCGTCCAACCCGCCGGCCCGGTGGGCCAGGGCCATGCTCACCTCGCCCCCCCACTGCTGCGGAATCCAGGTGTGGCCGGTGAGCGTGTAGGTGAACGGGTCGGTGTGCATGAACCCGTTGTCGAGGATCAGCTCGCCGACGCGGACGTGCCACAGCGCGCCGGGGTCGTTGAACGCCCGGCTCTGGAAGGCGACCGTCAGGCCGAGCCAGGCGAGCACGAAGAAAGCCGCTTCGGGGCGGGGTAGGAATCGGCGGAGCACAGGGCACCCGGAGGGGTTCGGGCGGGGACGGAATTCTGCCTGCCGAACCGTAGAACACGTTCGACCGTTTCGCGTCCTGAACGGGAGTGTTATGCCTTCCCTGATCCCGACCATCATCATCGGCGTGTTCGGTCTGCTGTTCGTCGGCATCACCGGCGGGATCGCCGTGTTCTTCTACCTGAAGTTGCAAAAGTTTACTTCCGTCGCACTCACCCGCGTAGCCGACGTGGAAGAGCCGATGGGCAAGGTGCAGGGGAAAGTGGTGGCCGACGAGGACGAGCTGATGAAAGCGCCGTTCTCGAACGTCGAGTGCGTCGGGTACTACCTGCTGGTGGAGCAAATGCAGATGCGGATGGTGACGGAGACGGTGGGCAACCGGCGGGTGACGCGGATGAAGCGGGAGTGGGTGGCGGTGTTCAACCACGTGGACGCCATCGAGTTCGCCGTCAAGGACAAGTCCGGGTCGGCCGACGTGGACCTGACCGGCGTGGGGGCGCTGGACATCTCCAAACCCGAGAACGTTGAGAAGGGGCAGTTGAACTACGACGGCAAGGCGTGGCGGCGGCTGGAGGACGAGTTCGACGAGTTCGGCCGCTTCGGCGACGGCGAGTACCGGGCGACCGAGCAACTGATCCTGCCCGGCGACAAACTGCTGGTGTTCGGGTCGGTCAGCCTGAAAGGGGACAACCCGCTGTTCCGGCTGAACACGAAGAAGGGGGCGAAAGAACTGACCCTGACCGACCGGAGCGACGAGGAGATGACCTCGCGGTACAAGAAGTTCGCCCTCGGGTTCGCCATCGCGGCGTGCTGCCTCTGCCTGCTGTTCGTCGGCATCGCGGTCTTCGTGAACCTGATGATGAAACACTGACGGGAGTGGGTTGGTGAGCCGTGCCCCTTGAGGGGCCGGTTATCGGGCGAAAACCGGCGGCTCACGCCGCTCGGCTCGCCAGCACACTCCGCTCGCTGACTTCGCCTTTTTTTTTCCGACGAACTGCCGTATACCCGTGCCCCGCACGGTGCCGAGCGACGGATCGCCCCGTGTCGTGTCTGCGCTCCAGATTCACCCGTCTGACGCCCAGCACCCGCAAGGACGCGCCCCATGTTCGCACTTCGCCCCACCCTCGCGGTGGCCGGTGGCCTGTTGTCGTCGTTCGCCTTCGCCCAACCGCTCCCGCCGCCGAACCCGTTTGAACCGTCTCCCAAAGCCCAACCCGCCAGGCCGGACGTCGTCAAGTTGGCCGTGGACGCCTTCCAGCGGGCGAAGGACGGCGAGCCGGCCAAGTTCACCACCGCCCGCGACCTGTTCGCCCAGGCGGTGAAGGAGAAGGCCCCGCTGACGGCCGACCAGACCGCGGCGTGGGCGTACTGCCGGGTGCGGTGTGCGACTGACAAGTTGAACGCCAGCACCGACGCCGCCACCGCCGCCGACGTGGCGGCCGAAGTGGAAGGCGCGCTCGCCAGCGTGCCGAACCAGAGCGGGCTGCACACCGCCGCCCGCGACATCCTGACCGCCGCGAAGAAGCGGGCCGGCACCAGCAGCCCCAAGCCGCGGGTGATCGCGGAGACGGCCGACGGCAACGCCCTCGACTCCAAGAGTTTCGTGGTGAAGTACAGCGGGCGGAAGACGACGGCCGAAGAGGTGATCCGCGCCGCCGAAACGGTCCGGCAGGACGTGTTCAAGCGGTGGTCCGGGCCGGCCGGGGGCGACTGGACGCCGAAGTGCGAGATCGTGTTGCACGCGACGGCCGAGGCGTTCGCGGCGGCCACGGGGTTGCCGGCGACGGCCACCGGGCGGGCGGAGGTGAAGTTGTCGGGCGGGCAGGTGGGGTCGCGGCGGATCGACCTACGGGCGGACGACGAGACGCTGACCGAAACCGCCCTGCCGCGGGAACTGATGCATGTGGTGCTTGCCGATCTGTACCCGACGCAACCGCCGCCGGCGTGGGCCGGGCTGGCGATGGCCGTGCTGAGCACCAACGAGTCGGAGGTCGGCCGCTACCTGCGGACGGCCCAGCGGTGCGCCCGCGACGGCGAACTGCCGTCCGCCGACAGCGTGCTGACGGCCGACGCGGTGCCGGCGAAGGGGGTCACCGGGTTCCACGCCGAGAGCGTGGCGGTGGCGGATTATCTGGTGCGGTGGAAGGGGGAGAAGATGTTCACCGCGTTCGTGCGGGACAGCCTGCGGTACGGCCCGGAGGCGGCGCTCAAGCGGCAGTACGGGTTCGCCGACGGGCGGGAGTTGGAGTTGGCGATGCGGAAGAGGTAGCGGTGAACCGCCGGTGTGATTTTCTGGAACCGCCCGCGTGAGCGGGCTGGGTGACGCACCCGGCCGGCTGACGCCGGCGGTTCCAGTCGGGACCAGCGGCCGACGCCACCCGGCTCGCTTGCCTGTCACCCCCGCCGACACCGCTCCGAACAGTATTTCACTTCCGCCCACACCTTCGCCCACTTCTTCCGCCACGCGAACGGCCGCCCGCACCGGGCACACGGCTTGGTGGGGAGGTCGGCTTTCTTCGGCTTGTTGGGCATGGGTGGCGTCAACAGGCGAGCGGCGCGACTTGAGTCCGCCGGTCTGGTGAAAAGCACCGGCGGACTCACGTCGCGCCGCTCGCCAAACGTCAC
>JANNDF010000259.1:0-1199 GCA_031387445.1 Planctomycetia bacterium | reverse complement strand
GGGGGGGCGTGGGGGGGGTGTTATTGGTTTGCCCCCCGGCGCCCCGCGGGGGTGGGCCGCCGCCAACCGCGCCGGGCCCCCCCCAACCGGGCCGCGCCTCCGTGGGTGTTCCGCCGTCGGGCCTCGCTCCCGCTTCGCGGTCGTTCGACCACGACCTACACTTGCTCAGTTCGGGATCACTTCGCCGCCATTGCGGGTGGCCTGGTACACCAGCGTGGCGAGGGCCGTGCCGGCCGACTGGAAGCGGATGCTGCCGTCGGCAAACGCGAAGTTCGCCCCGCCCGTGTGGAAGCTGTAGAAGCAGTGCCCCCACTCGTTCGAGTTGTTGATCTTCATCATGCCGGGGATGGTGGTCCCGACCACCGGGTTGGTCAGGTTCCACGGCGTCCGCCCGCCGATCTCGTACGGGTTGTCGTTCGTCGCCCACGCCCCGCCGCGGGCGCGGGCGATGTTCGGCAGCGTCGTGTTCGTCTGCGCGGTGGCGACCAGCCGCCCCTGGCGGTACACGTCCTCACGCCCGGCGCACTCGCCGAACAGGATGGTGTTCGACGTGCCGTCGCCGATGCCGACGATGCGGGTGTTCCCCTCGGTGATGATCCGCATCACCCCTTTCAGGTCGCCGGTCGGGGTGAAACCCAGGTCGGTGGCGACGGCCGCGTTCACCCCCTCCACGACGAAGTAGTCGGTGGTGGAGCCGATCTTGGGCTGCTCGGGCGGGTTCTCGAACTTGTTCTGCACCCGCGGCTGGTTCGGCGTGGACGGGCAGTTGAACACCTTCAGGTGCAGTTGCGTGGTCGTCCCGTTCGGGATCGTCACGCCCACGTTCGGGGCCACCTCGCCGAGCGTCCGCCACCAGTTCTCGTCCAGGTTGTAGTAGGCCCCGCTCACCGCGTTCGCCTGCTCCAGGTACGGCAGCAGGTCGGGCGCCCAACTCCGCTGCGGGCGGACGGTCCGCTTGGACGCCGGGAAGTAGCCGTACGCGCTCTCGTAGTTGTGGGCGGCGAGCGCGAGCTGTTTCAGGTTGTTCGAGCAGCTCATACGGGCGGCCGCTTCGCGGACCTTCTGGACGGCGGGCAGCAGCAGGCCGATCAGAATGGCGATGATGGCGATGACGACCAGCAGTTCGATGAGCGTGAACGCGGAGCGAGTACGAACGGGCATGAAGCGGACCTCGGGGTGCGAACCGCGGGTCAATGCGA
>JANNDF010000242.1:0-3937 GCA_031387445.1 Planctomycetia bacterium | reverse complement strand
CGGCAAGTCGTCCGCCGCCCGCGGGCTGGCCGACGCCCTCGGCTTCGAACTGCTGAACACCGGCGCCATGTACCGCGCCGCCGGGTTGGCGTTGCAAGACGCCGGGTACGACATCTACCTCGACCCGCCCGACCTCGCCCGCATCGCCACACTGGTGGCCGACTACACGTTCGATATGACCGGCGACCGCACCAGGCTGAACGGCCTCGACTTCACCGACCGCCTCACGTCCCCAGGGGCCGGGGCCGCCGCCAGCCGGGTCGGGCTGTTCCCGCCGGTGCGGGAGCGGTTGAAGGCGGAGCAGCGGCGGATCGCCGCCGGGCGGGACATGATCTGCGAGGGCCGCGACCAGGGGACGGCCGTGTTCCCGGACGCCGCGGTGAAGTTCTTCTTCACGGCGAGCGTGGACGTGCGGGCGAAGCGGCGGTTCGAGGAACTGACCACCAAGCGGCAGTCGGCCGACTTCGCCGAGATCGTGAAGCGGATTGCCGACCGCGACCGACAGGACGAGACCCGCCCCATCGACCCACTCAAGAAGGCTGACACCGCGGTCGTGATCGACTCGTCCGAGATGCCGCTGGCGGCCGTCCTCGAACACATGACGAAGGTGGTGGCCGAATGCCGCGGCTGACGGACGACCCGGTGTACCTTTCGTGCTACTGGGCCATGTACTGGGCGAGCACGCTCGGTTGGGGGCTGCGGGCGTGGCACCGCGACCGCCTGCCCGCCTCCGGCCCGATGCTGCTGGTGTGCAACCACCAGTCGCACATCGACCCGCCGCTGGTGGGCCTGTGCGTCGGCGAACCGTGTACCTACCTCGCCCGCCACGACCTGTTCAAGGTGCCCGGCCTGGCGTGGCTCATCCGCCGGCTGGGGGCGGTGCCGATCGACCGCGACAGCGGCAAGGACGGCCTGACGGCGGTGCTGAACTTGCTCGCCGCCGGCAAGCGGGTGATCATGTTCCCCGAAGGCACCCGCAGCCCGAACGGGGAGTTGCAGCCGCTCAAACCGGGCGTGGCACTGCTGGCGAAGAAGGCCAAGTGCCCGGTGGTGCCGGTGGGCATCACCGGGGCCTACCACTCGTGGCCGAAGAAGCGGGTGCTGCCGGTACCCGCCCCGCTCGGCGTGTTCGGCCCCGGTGCCCCGCTGGGGGTGAGTTTCGGCGAGCCGGTGCCGGCCGGGTTTTACGACACGATGAAGCGGGAAGAGATCGTGGCCGACCTGCAACGGCGGATTGCCGACGCGTTCGCCGACGCCCGCCGCCGGCGGGGGTCATTGGGGTAGGCGAAAAATGACGACCGGGTGAAATCCGGTGTCGGGTCGGGGGCGTAATGCCGTCAACCCGTCGGGAGATTTCCCTGTGCTCAAGCTGCTCGCCCTCGGTCACGTCGTGTGCGGCAAAGTGGCCGTCGCCCTCGGCCTGCGGCCGAAACCGGACGGCTGGCGGTCGATCGTTGGCGTCGGCCTGCGGAGCGAACACGCCAAGTTCGGGTTGAGTGCGTTCGGGCTGATCTCACCCGCCGACGCACCCGCCGCCCTCGCCCGCTTCTTGCGGACCGAACCCGACGCCCTGTTCACCCTGACGCACACGCCCTGGCTGACCACCCGGCACCGCACCGAATCGCTCGACCTGGCGGAACTCCGGTTCGGCCCCGACGGCACGCTGGCGGCGGTGGAATTGCACCTCGACCCGCTCGACGACGAGCCGACCGCCGCCGACCGCGAGAAGGCGATAACGGCCGTCATCGACGCCTACAACCGCACCCGCACGCTGCCCGAAGCCACGCGGCCGCTCGAACTGGAACGGGCGGTGGCCGACCAGCCGTTCGCCGTGCGGCTGCTGTCGGCAGTGTGCGTCTCGTTCGACCACACCGAAAATCGGTTCACCCCGCCCGCCTTCCACACCCGCCGCGGGTTCGGGAGTCACCACCTCACCTTCGTGCTGCGACCGGCCGGCGGAACGGTGGACGTGTGGGCGGTGGCCCACCACACCGGCACCGACGGCGTGCCACTACAAGAGATGCTCACCCGACTCGAACGGGCGTGGGGGGTCGAGGAAGCGCGATTCCCCACGCCGGACGAGTGGGCCGACGACCCGCGGGCGTGCCACCTGCCGGGCGAGCGCGAGGTGTACGAGTCGCTCTCGTTCCACGACTTCACCGATCTGCTCGCGTTGCGGAAGCGGACGAGCGCCGAACACGGCGTGACGGTCCCGGTGGGATGCCTGCTGCTGTGGCTGCTCGGCCGCGAACCGGAGTTCGCCGGCGTGAAGTTCAGCAGCACGGTGGACGTGCCGGCGGCGGGCAGTTCCGAACGTGACGTGGACCTGATCCCGTTGCGACCGACCGAGTTCGTTGACCTGCCGGGTTACGCGCGTGCGTTCACCGCCGCCGTCGAAGCGTCCCGCACCCGTTCCAACCGCACCCGCCGGTTCATGTGCGACACCGAACTGCTCCCGCCGCGGTTGCACCGCAAGTTGTTGGAGTCAGACCCGAAGGGTGTGGCCGACACGTTCGGGGCGGTGGGCCTCTCGGTCATCAAAGACGGCAAAGTGTTCGTCGCCCCGCTGTCGGACGTGGGCTTCCCCGGCGGGTTCATCGCGGTCGGCTCGTCCGACCTGCCGACCACCGACGGCGGGCGGGCGGTGGCGATCTCGGTGAAGGGGACGAAAGAGCAGGCGGCGGCCTACCCGGCGGTGTTGCGGCGAATGCTGGCGAAACTGCGGGTACTGGCGGCGGTCGGGTGAACGGTCATTCCAAGAGCCGCAGGATTCGGCAGGTCTCGGTGTACGTAGGTTCGAGTTCGAGTACCACGCTGAGCGTGTCCGTCAGCCAGAGCGGGAGGGTCGGCAGGGGTCGGCCCACGGCCAACGGGTGCGCCCACGTTTGCAGCCGCCACCGCGGGAACACCTCCCGTTTGCGGAGGGTGGCAGCGTAGATGTGGGGCACGGGCGGGCCGGCCATGCTCGGGTCGGCGTGGCCGAGGAAGTCGAGTAGGTCGGCGTACAGGTTGAAGCGGGCACTCGTCACGCAATCGACGACCGACACGCAAACCCCCTGGTTGAGCAACCCCGCGCATTTGGCGACGAACGTGCGACGGGATTCGGGGCGGTCCTTGTTCCGCGGGCTGACGAACTCGACCGACGCCACTAGCCGCTCGCCGGTGTTCGCCTCGTACACCCGCAGCGAATACTCGTCCACGTCCGGCGGGTCGGTGTCGAGGTCCAGCGAGGGGGCGACTTGCGACTGGGTGGCTGTGCCCCAGGTCCCGACGCCGGACAGAGCTTCGTTCTCCAGGGCGGCCAGGTCGAGTTCCCGCCCGGCGATGTGGATGAGCGCCGTCGCCCGGAACTCGGGCGGCAGCGTGGGACTCAACCGCCGGATCAGCTCACTCGGCCAGTAGCCGTGAACCTCATCCCAGTTGGGCGGGCGGCCGTCGGGCCGGTGGAAGTGGTCGCGGAGCGGCATCGCTCGTCCTCGGGGCGTCCGCCCATTCTACCCTACTTCGGCCGCCACGCCGGGCGGCCGCCCTCCGCCGGGGTGAAGTCCTTCAGGATCGCCTTCGGGTTCTTGCCGTCGGCGTCGGCCACCACCAGTTCCGCCTTCTCCCCGCCCTTGTACTGCACGAACGCCATCTTCGTCCCGTCCGGACTCCACGCCGGGTACGAGGCGTTGCTCTTCGTGTCGGTCAGTTCCTTCGGGTTCGATCCGTCCTCGTCGATCAGCACCAGTTGCGACTTGCCCGACTTGGCATCGACGGTGACGACGAGCAGTTGCGCCTTGCCCGCCTTCGGCACCGGGGCGGCCACGGTGGCGGACGCGAACACGGCGAGCAGGAGGAGCGAAGACAGCCGAAGCATGGGAGGGCACTCCGGGGCGATGGTGATTGGTGGGGCCGGCGTGCCCCCGGGGTGTTGGGGTGTCCCGCGGGTCGCCCG
>JANNDF010000240.1:0-4606 GCA_031387445.1 Planctomycetia bacterium | reverse complement strand
GGGGGGGGCCCACCCCGCGGGGGCGGTTGGGGTCCCCGCCCCCTTCCCCGGTTGCGCGCCCGGCCGCGGGGGGGGTTCCTCTTCCGCCCGGGGTGGGGGCCCCCGACACTGTGACGCTCACCAACCTCCGGTCGTCCGGCTGGCCGGTCACGGCGTCCAGGGCGTTCTGAATCAGGTTGATGAGCACCTGCTCCAGTTGAATGCGGTCGGCCTCCACCACCGCCTTCGGCCCGCCGGCGTTCACCTTCACCGTGGCCCGCGCCCGGCCGATCTGCCATTCGAGCAACTCGACGGCCGCTGCCACCACGTCGTCCACGGCCAGCGGGTCGGTGCCGGGTGTGCCGCGGCGGGCGAGGCGTCGCACCCCGCGGATGATCTCACCGGCACGAGCAGACTGGGCGGCGATCTCCTTCAGTGCGTCTGCCACTTCGGGCGTCAACGGTTGGCCCGGCACTGCCAGCCGGCCGGCAATTTCGGCGTGCAAGCCGATGGCCGAGAGCGGTTGATTCACTTCATGCGCCAGCCCCGCCGCCACCTGACCGAGCAGGCTCAACCGCCCGACGTGGGCGAGCGTGGCCTGGTGCGCCCGCAGTTGCTCCTCGGCCTGGCGCTGCTTCGCCGCCGCCTGCCGCCGCAGCATGCCGAGCACGGTGGTCATGCCAATGGCGAACAGGGCGAGGCAGCGGTTGGCGATCACCTTCCACAGCTCCGTCTCGCCGCGATCCGGGTGCAGGCCCAGCTTCAGCACGGTCAGCACCCCGCACAGCCCGGCCACGGCCGGCCCCACCCACCCGCGGCGGTCGGCCAGCGCCAGCAGCACGGCGAACGTGTACGGCACGGCCGCCGCCACCCCGAGCGGGAGCGACAGATCGATGGCGAACACGACCGTCACGAGGGCGACCGCGAGCACCCACGATGGCGGGACAAGTCGGCGGGTCATGGGCATATGGGCGATGTGGGCGGGGTACGTTTCGACGCCGAACCACGTCGCGGTGGTTCAATCCTTCGCGAACACATGCACCGCATGCCCGGTCGCGTCGAATCGTACGTACAGGACGTACAGCCAAGGGGTAGGTCCGAATCGGTAGCCGATGTCGATACGGTAGGTGAGGGTGGAGTCGGGGGCGAGGTCGTAGTCGGGCGGGCCGAGTTGAGCCAGCACCTCGTCGCGGGTCAGGCCGGTGAGCCGGTTGTTGTTCATCAAATCCTGCGACATCCGCCCGCGGTCGAGCGCGTTCCCAGCCTTCCACTTCTCCGAATTGAACCTGTACGAGAACAGCAACTCGGTGAACGGGCAACACCCGAACACCGCGCTGAAACCGACGAGGGCGACAGTGAGAGCGACGGGAACCGCGACGAGCGGCCAGCGGCGTTTGGGTTTCATCCCACCAACTCTTTCACCGGTGTGCCGCCGTCGGGCAGCAGGTGGTACGGCCGGCCGGTGCGGTCGGGGTAGCTCTCGTCGAGTGACACGCCGAAGTGGTGGTAGATGGTCGCGGCCAGATCACCCGGCGTGACCGGGCGGTCGTTGACGTACCCGCCGTCGGCCGTGCTGCTGCCGATCACCTGCCCATGCTTCAGCCCGCCGCCGGCCAGCAGCATCGACATCACGTTCGCCCAGTGGTCGCGGCCGTCGGTGCTGTCCTGCGTGCCCATCTTCGGCGTGCGGCCGAACTCGCCCATCGCCAGCACCAGCGTGTCGTCGAGCGTGCCGCGGTCGGCCAGGTCGCCGACGAGCGTGGTAATGAGTCCGTCGAACAGTGGCAGCAGCGGCTTCAGCCCCTTCGAGATGCCGCCGTAGGGCGGGATGTTGTCGCCGTGCGTGTCCCAGGTGCCCGACGCCGTGTGGTAGCTCAGGTCGAGGGTGACGAACGGCACCCCGGCCTCGGTCAGCCGGCGGGCCATGAGCGTCTGCTGGCACCACAGGTGTTTGCCGTACTTCTCGCGGAGCTTCTCCGGCTCCTTGCTCAGGTCGAGCGCGTCCCGCACCCGCCCGCTCAGCACCAGCTCCGCCGCCGACTTCGTGTGCTTGTCGAACCCGTCCAGGTGCGGCGACGACTCGGCCACCGCCCGCAGGCGGTCGAAGCGGTCGGCCAGTTTCAGCCGCGAGTCGAGCCGTTCGGCGTCCACCCCGCCGGGCAGGTCGAACGCCCCGCCGGGCGACACCTTGCCCGTGTCCTTGCCGACGAGGTCGTACACCGGCAGCTTGGCAGCGGTGTTCGCCAGGAACGGGTCGAACGTCGGGCCGAGCCGCCCGCCGTAGGCGAGGTGCGACCGGCTGCGCTGGAACGCGGCGTAGGCCGGCACGCCGGGGTGGTTCGGCCCGCGGAACTTCGCCACCAGCGAGCCGATGGCCGGGTACTCCTTCGCCTCCGGGTTCACCCGCGGCTCGGCCAGCTTGTTCGCCGTCTGCATCACCGTGTTCGGCTCGTGGTTGCTGCCGCGACAGTCCACCGACCGGATGACGGTGAACCTGTTCAGCATGCCGGCCAGCTTCGGCAGGTGTTCGCACACCCGCACGCCGGGCAGTTTGGTGGCAATGGTGCCGAACGGACCGCGGTTCTCGACCGGTCGGTCGGGCTTCGGGTCGAGGGTGTCGATGTGGCTCGGCCCGCCGGCCATCCAGAGGAGGATGAGGCTCTTCTTCGGCCGCGACGTGGGGGCCGCACGGAGCAGCGTCGGCAGGCTCAGGCCGGCGATCCCGGCGACGGACGCCTTGAACAGGTTCCGCCGACCGAGCAGCAGTCCCTCGCGCTCGCGGGGGTGGAAGGTGGTGAAGGCGTGGCTCATACCCGCCGAGTGTACCCGCCCGCCGGCGGCAAGGGGAGCGAAACCGCCGGCATCACGGCCACTGTTGTTCGGCGTACCGACACTTCGCCAGCACAGCGTCGATGTCGTCGAGCGATTCGTACCGGTTGCTCAGCTCGATGTCCCACCGTCCGCACACATGCCCGAGGAAACACCGCGCCCGCCCGCGGCTGTCCTTCAGCACCACTGTCCCGCCACCGTACCACTGGGCGTACATCTCGTGACTGCTGACCGAGGTGCCGAGGAGCCACTCACCGTTGGTACACTTCACCGCCGACCAGCCGGCACCAGAGGGAAGTGACTCCGGGTCGGGTACGGCTTCGACCTGCGGGCGTAATCGCTCGGCTGTGGCCATCGCCCCGTTCCCGCCCGCGAAGTGAAATCCGACCATGATGAACCCGATGAACAAGAGCGGGGCCACTGCCACACCGCCGAGAAGAAAAATTGCCCAGAGTGGCGGACGTCGTTTCATTCGTGTCCCTCGTGTGGCACCACCGTACACCGGCTCTTCAACCCTCGCAAGCACTGGCCCTCGCCGTAAGTGCCGGTCGGTTCCTAGAATCATCATGTGTGCCCTCCGGCGCTGCACCTTCCAACCGGCCCGCCCCCGCGAGTGTTCCATGACTGCCGACGTGGTCAAATTCCGCCCCGGTCTTGAGAACGTGGAGGCGGCCAAGTCCGCCATCAGCGAGATTGACGGCAAACGGGCGGTGCTGGAGTACCGCGGCGTCGCCGTGGAAACGCTGGCCAAAGAGAGCTGCTACGAAGAGACCGCGTGGCTGCTCATGAAGGGCGACCTGCCGACGCAGAAGCAGTTGGCCGAGTTCGACCACGAGTTGCGGCAGCACCGGGCCGTTCACCTGAAGCTGAAAGACCTGCTCAAGACGTTCCCGGCCACCGCCCACCCGATGGACGTGCTGCAATCGAGCGTGGCGGCGCTCGGCGCGTACTACCCGCCGCGGCAGGTGAATGACCCCGCCGCCAACTGGCAGGCGTGCGTTCGACTGACGGCCGCGTTCCCCACGCTGGTGGCGGCGTTCGCCCGCGTGCGACGGGGCGAAGAGGTGCTCGAACCGCGGGCGGACCTCGATCACGCGGCCAACTTCTACTACATGCTGTTCGGCAAGGAGCCGACGCCGGCCACCCGCAAGGTGCTGGATGCGTGCCTGGTGCTGCACGCCGAACACAACATGAACGCCAGCACGTTCACCGCCCGAGTGGTGGGGTCGAGCCTGCCGACGCCGTATGCGGCCATGAGCGCGGCGGTGGGCAGCCTGGCCGGGCCGCTGCACGGCGGGGCGAACGAGGCGTGCCTGCAACAGCTTGAACAGATCGGCGGCCCGGACAAGGTGAAGGCGTGGCTGGACGCGAACATCGCCAAGGACCCGAAGTTCAAGGTGATGGGCATGGGCCACCGCGTGTACAAGGTGAAAGACCCCCGCGCGACGGTGCTGCAAGAGTTCGCCGAGCAGATGTTCGCCGAGACCACCCGGCCGAAGAACTACGAGACGGCGCTGGAACTGGAGCGGGTGTGTGCCGGCATCTACGGGGTGAAGGGCGTCTACCCGAACGTGGACTTCTACAGCGGAGTGGTGTACCAGGCGCTCGGCATCCCGACGGACGTGTTCACGCCCATCTTCGCCATCGGCCGCGTGTCGGGCTGGCTGGCCCACTGGCTCGAACAGCTCCAGGGCAACCGCATCTACCGCCCGGAGCAGGAGTACACCGGCAAAGCGAACGCACCGTACGTGCCTCTCGCGGAGCGGCCGTAGGCAGATCTCCTGGTGGGGCCGGCGTC
>JANNDF010000238.1:0-7295 GCA_031387445.1 Planctomycetia bacterium | reverse complement strand
GGGGGGGGCCCCGGGGTTCCCCCCCCCCCCGCCCCCCCCCCCGCCGCTCGGTTCGCCTCACTTCAGTGGGATCAGGATCGAATCCCCCTTCTTGGGAAGCATGGCCCGCACCACCAGGGTGAACGTCGATCCCTTGTCGATCTGACTTTCCACCAGGATTCGCCCGCCCATCGCCTGGGCCAAACGCATGCTGATGGCCAGCCCCAGGCCGGTGCCGCCGTGCTTCCGCCCGGCGGACGAGTCCACCTGCGTGAACGGCTGGAACAGCCGCTCCATCTGCTCCGGGGTCATGCCGATGCCGGTGTCGGCCACCTCCACGCGGATCCACTCCAGCCCCTCGGCCGACGTGCGGTAGGCGGTCACCTTCACCTGACCGGCGGTGGTGAACTTGCACGCGTTGGCGATCAGGTTCAGCACGCACTGCCGCACGCGGGTGGCGTCGCCGACGGCCGGGCCGAGGTCGGGCGGGCAGTCGAGCGAGATGACGTTGGCGTTCTTCTTGGCGAGCGGCTCGACCGACACCATCAGGTCGCGGATGACGGCGACCGGGTCGAACGAGTCGCGGGCCAGTTCGATCTTGTTCGCCTCGATCTTGGACAGGTCGAGGATGTCGTTGATGAGGGTGAGCAGGTGGTTGGCCGAGGTGTGAACCTGCGTCAGGTCGTCGGTGTACTGCGGCAGTTGGTCGGCGGCCGCCTGTTCGAGCAGCATTTCCGAGTAGCCGATGATGGTGGTGAGCGGGGTGCGGAGTTCGTGACTCACCATCGCCAGAAACTGTGACTTGGTGCGGTCGGCCTGCTCGGCGGCTTCCTTCGCCACCCGCAACTTGTTCGCCTCCGCCTCCTTCGCGAAGCGGGCTTTCCCCACGCTCACCGCCGAAGCGAACAACTGCACCACCTGGGCTTCGAGCGGCCCCAACTCCCGCTTCTTCGACGCCACCAGCCGCGTGCCCGACACCGCCCCGACCACCTCCTGGGCTTCGTTGAACACCGGCGACGCCACCACGCTCTGCACCCCCATCAGGCTTTCGGTCGGGTTGAGCACCGACACCGGCAGGTAGAACGTCCGCTTCTCCTTCACCACACGCCGTAACAGCCCGTGACTGATCGGACGGGCGCCGGACCGCTGGTCGCGGGCGGCATACGCCACCGTCTTCCACACCTCGCCTTCCTTCATCAGCACCGCCCCGGTGTCCAGGCCGATGCGGTCGGCCATCGCGCGGGCGGTCTCGGTGTACAGTTCCTTCAGGTCGGCCGCGCGGTGCAGGCTCATCACCGGCTCCAGCCACCCCACCACCTGCTCGACCGGCGGCAGCGAGCCGAGCGCCAGCAGGCTGGGCAACTCCATCGTCCGCTCTTCCCGCACCGGGGCGGCGACCGTCAGGAACCGCTCGGACAACTCCTCGTCCGGCCGCACCCACTCCACGTCGATGACCGTTTCGCCCACTCCCAACCGCACGGGCAACGGGCAGTCGCACGACTGGCCCGGCGTGAGCAGGCTCTGGTTGTCCACCGCCACCGGCGTGCGGGCGCTCAGATTTTCCACCCGCACGGTGGCGTTCGGCAGCTCTTCCAGCTTCAAATGGTCGCGCGACACGAACCCGTCTTGTACCATGACCCGAGCGAGCGCCCCCCGCTTCGGCCCGCGGCCGATCTCCAGCGGCCCGGCCGGGTGGGTGAGTTGCTGGTTCTCCAGCCGGTTGGCAACGGTCAATGAAATCATGGGCGTACCGATCAACCGGGGCGAACCCGGCGGGCAGGAACTACGGTTGGCGAACGGCTGAAAGAAGTACGCCGCCAGTGCCGTAATGCTTGCACCGGATCGCCCGCGGGCTGTCGTTTCCGCGCCGAATTCTTTCCCGTGGGGGCACTCGATGACGGCCCGGGCGGTCCACTGGCACGAGGGGGTCTTCCTCCAGCCGCACCACTTCCAGGCGGAACACCGCCACCTGACCGACCGCACCCGGCGGGCAGTGGGGTGGGTCCACCACCACTGCTGGGGCTTGCGGTCGATCAGCATCGACCCGGACGCCCTGTTGAACTCGCGGCTGGTGGTGCGGTCGCTGCGCGGGCTGTTCCGCGACGGAACCCCCGTGGTGGTGCCAGATGACGCCGTGCTGCCGGCCCTCGACCTGAAAGGGGCGTTCCAGCCCGGTCAGCCGCTCACCGTCTTCCTCGCCCTGCCCGTGCTGAACCTCGGCAAATCGAATGCCGCCGACGACACCCCCGACCCGACCGCCCGCTTCCGCCTCGACTCGCAGGAGTTGGAAGACGAGAACACCGGGGTGAACCCGCAGCCGGTCCGCGTGCGGGTGCCGAACGTGCGGTTGCTGCTCGGCGACCAGGACCAGACCGGGTACGACACCCTGCCCATCTGTCGGCTCGAAAAGTCGGCCCTGACGAACTCCCCTCCGCAGCTGGATGTCACATTCATTCCGCCCGTGCTGGCGTGCGATGCGTGGCCCGAGTTGCACGCCGGCGTGCTGCAATCCAGTTACGACCGCATCGGCCGCAAGCGGCAGAGGCTGGCCGATCAACTGGCGTCTCGCGGGGCGGGGGTCGGTTCGCCCGACCCGGTGGACGTGACCGCCCTCGCCCACCTCCGCGAACTGAACGCCGCCTACGCCGCCCTCGGCGTGATCGCCCACACGCCGGGCGTGGCCCCCTTCACCGCGTACACCGAACTGTGCCGGCTCGTCGGCCAACTGGCCATCTTCGACCGCACCGGCCGCTGGCCCGCCATTCCCCCGTATGACCACGACGACCTCGGCGGCTGCTTCCTGCGGGTGAAACTGTACCTGGATGCGCTGCTCGACATCCTGCCCGAACCGGAGTACAAGGAACGCCCGTTCGCCGGCATCGGCACGCGGCTTCAAGTGGCGGTCGAACCGACGTGGCTCGACACGGCGTGGGAACTGTTCATCGGCGTGCGGAGCGAGACCGACCCGGACGAGGCGGTGCGGCTGTTGACGGTGCCCGGCCAACTGGACATGAAGGTGGGGGCGGGCGACCGTGTGGACGCAATCTTCCAACTCGGCCAAGCCGGGTTGAAGTTCGAGACCTGCCCGCGGCCGGGCGTGTTGCCAGATATGGCCGGTCAGAGGTATTTCCGCGTGAGCCGAATGCCCGATAAGGAGTGGGGGGCGGTGGTGCGGGCGCTCACGCTGGCGGCCCGCATCAACGAAACTCGGCTGGTGGGGAGCCTGAACGGGCAACGCACCGTGACGGTGCGAACCGCCGGCGGCCAGACGCAAACGATGCAGTTCACCCTGTACGCCGTACCGAACGGGTAAAGTGTTCTGCTCGCTCCGCGAGCGGTCTTCTGTAAGTGATCTACACACGCCGCGAGCGGTCTTCTGTAAGTGTTCTGCTCGCTCCGCGAGCGGTCTTCTGTAAGTGATCTACACACGCCGCGAGCGGCTAGAGTGACAGTGACCCGCTCGCGGAGCGAGCAGAACACGAGAACGATGAACCATTCATCGCCGCACCCGACGTTTTTCGACCCTGCCGCTGAGGTGGCGGTGACTCACGGTCGCGATCTCCCTCACTGGTCGCAATCAGGTGTGGTCACGTTCATCACTTGGCGGACGTGGGATTCGTTGCCGGCGGAGGTGGTGACCGGCTGGCTCGCTGCCCGCGACGCTTGGCTCCGCGGACACCACATCGACCCCACCGGCGAAGTGGTCGAAGCGGTTCGCCGACTGCCGGCGTTGGCACAAGTCGAGTTCGGCGAACTGCTGTCGGCGCGGTGGGAGTCGTCCCTCGACGCCGCTCATGGGAGTTGCCCGTTCCGAGATCCGGCCAACGCCACTCTGGTCGGGAACAGCCTTCGGCATTTCGACGACGTTCGATATACCCTTTTCGACTTCGTGGTCATGCCGAACCACGTTCACATGATGGCCGCGTTCACGGCGGTGGACATGCCCGCACAGTGCGAGTCGTGGAAGCACTTCACCGCCGTGCGATTGAACCAACGGTTCGGGCGGACGGGCCGGTTCTGGCACACCGAAAGCTTCGACCACTTGGTCAGGTCGGAAGAGGACTTCATGCGATACCGGCAGTACATTGCGGACAACCCGAGGAACGCGGAACTGAAGTCGGGCGAGTATCTTCACTACTCGCGGTCACTCGGATGAGGCAAACGAACGCTCCGCGAGCGGGTCGGGGACAGCCGCTCGCGGAGCGTGTTCTGCTCGCTCCGCGAGCGGGTCGGGGTCAGCCGCTCACGGAGCGAGCAGAGCACACAAGACCGCTCGCGGAGCGAGCAGAGCACTTAGAACGATGCGCGACGACCTGGCCAACCTGGTGAACCCGATCCTCCGCACGACGCTCGACCTGCGGGACGGGTGGGCGGGCGGCACTGGGCCGTCGTTGGACGCCGGCCGGCAGCGGCTCCGTGACCGCTTCGCCCCGCTCCTCCGCGCCCACCCGCCCGGTGTCGCCAGCACCGCCGCCGCCCCGGTCGATCTGCTCGCCGGCCCCGTCGCAACGCCGGAGGCCACCTACCTCGGCATCGGCTATCCGCTCGCCTGCTGGGTGGACGAACTGTTCACCCTCCGCTCGCCCGTTGCCAGCCAGTGGACCGACCGCAAGCTGGAAGCCGATTACTTCGGCACGAACGACCGCGCCTGGCGGTTCTGGGTGCAGGCCGACCTGGCCGCCGCCCGCCCGGAACTGGATCACCTGGAAGTGTTCTTCCTGTGTGCCGCCCTCGGCTTCCGCGGCGATAAGATCGACGACCCGTCCGCGTACACCGCCTGGGCCGCCGCTACCCGCGATCGCCTGCTGCCCGACCGCGCCGCCGAGTGGGTCGGCCCGCCCGCGCTCGACCCGCCGGCCAGCGTGCCCCCGCGACACGGGTTCGCCCGCCTGCGGCAGATGGCCATTGCCGCAGGCGTGTTCGGACTGGTGACCGTGCCCGTCGCCGCGTGGCTGGTGGCCCGCCTTCTGGTGTAGTGACGCCGGGCAAGTCAGACGGGCGGTGAAAGGACGAGGGGGATTCGACCGTAATACCGGCACCCTCTCCCACACCGTCGGCGGCTTTCGCCGACACCCGCCCCGAGCCACCCATGCCTTTCTCAACCACGCAGGTCGCCGGTTTCGGCGAAGTGCCGAGCATCGAACAAGAGCGGCTGGCCGACTGTGCCCCGTCCTGTGTCGGCCTCGTCCTGCGGATGACCGGCTACCAGGATGCCGACTCCATCACCCCGCAAGACTTGCGGTCAGCCTCGCAACGGGCGGGTGGCCGCAGCTACCGCCCGGCCGTGGGGGATGTCGTCCAGCGGAACCGCGGCGGTGGTGCCCTCGCCGGCCAAGGGATGGGCGACGCCATGCGGGCGGCCATCCAGGCCGGGGCGGGCGCGCGGTTCGTCCAGCGACTCGACGACGCCGGCACCTACAGCGACAACATCGCCAGTATGCTGAAGGACGGGTACGGGTTCGGGTCGGCCAACGGGTCTGTGTCGGCGGACATCAAGGGCCTCCTCCGCGGGGCGTCGTTCGCCAACCCGTACATTGTCAACGTCGTGTGGGAGGGCGGCGGGGCGCACTGGGTCGTCTGCTGCGGGTTCAAGCGGAACCGATTCAGCCGCTCGGTCTTCTGTTTCTCCGACCCGTATTACGGGGCGTTCAGCCTGGCCATCCCGACCGACCGCTCGGGCGGGTCGGTGCAGCCGAGTTACGTGGTGCCCAGTACCCACCGGGGCGGCTCCCGCGGGCACCTGAGCGGGTGGGTCATCAACGTGGTGTGAGGCCGCCGAGTGATCCCGCTGCCATTGACCAACGGAATCCGATGTCGCTCCTCGCCCGCTTCAACACCCCGAAGACCCGCCGCGTGCTCTGGTGGGTCGCGCACGTCCTGCTCGTGCTGCTCGTCGTCGCGCTACTGTGGTTCGTGAACGACCGCTTCAAGCTGGGCGAAACGCTCCTCTCGCCGTTCCCCCTGTTGCACGCCGTCTGGCTGCCGCTCCTCTTCCTGCTGCTGTATGCCGGGGCGTGGTTCGCCTGGTGGTTCTTCCGGCTGATCGCCGACGGCCCGCGCGGGAGCCACCCGGACATCGACACCGCCTGGGCCGACATCCGGGCGAGGCTGTCCGCCGCCGGCATCGTGCTGAACACCACGCCCGTGTTCCTGGTCCTGGGCCGACCGAAGACCGACGCCGCCGACTTCTTCGCCGCCACCGCCGTGCCCTTCGCCGTGCGGCACGACGCCGGCGCGCTGGCCGTGTACGCCACCCGCGAGGCGGTGTACCTCGTGGCGAGCAAAGCGTGCGTGCTGTCGAAGTTCGCGGCCCTCGGTGATGCCGTCGTGACCGTGGAAGTGCCGAAGCAAGTGCCACTGCTGACGGCCGAAATGGAGCCGGCCGGCGAACTGCTGGCCGCTCCGTCACTCGCTCCCACCGCACCTACCCGCGACGTGTCCGACTGGCTGCCCGCCCCCGCCGCCCCGGTGCGCACCGATCTTTCCGCCGAGCAGATCGCCGCCGAGCGCGAGCGGCTGGTGTACCTGTGCAAGCTGTTGGCAGCCGCCCGCCGCCCCCTCTGCCCGGCGAACGGCGTGGTCTGGCTGCTGCCCTTCCGCGCCACTGACACCCCGATGTCAGCGAGTGCCACCGCCGCCGCGTGCCGGGCCGACCTGGACGCACTCGAAACCGGCCTTCAGGTCGATTGCCCGATGGCGGCGGTGTTCACCGACGCCCAAGAATTGCAGGGCTTCCGCGAACTGGTGAACGGACTGCCGGCGAACGTGCGCACCGAACGGCTGTTCGGCCGGTCGTTCCCGCTGGTGCCGAACGTGCCGCCCGACGCCCGCCACGGCATGGTGCTGTCCGGCCTCGATTGGGTGGCCGGAAAGCTGGTGCCCGCCCTGCTCTACCAGCGGTTCGGCTCCGGCCCGGCACCGGAGGAAGCGGCCCGCCTGTGGCGCTTGCTCGACGACCTGTTCGCCCGCCGCGAAGCGGTGGCGCGGGTGGTCAGCCAGGGGTTGCTGTCCCGCCCGCACCGCCCGGCCATGCTCTCGGGGGTGTACTTCGCCGGCACCGGCCCGGACGCCGCCGACCGCGCCTTCGCCGCCGGCGTGCTGGCCGAATTGCGGCTGTCGCAGAACCTCGTCGCCTGGACCGAGACCGCGAGTGCGGATGAACGGGACACCCGCCGCACCGCGACCGTGGGGTATGTGGCCATTGCGTTGGCTGCCGTCGCACTGGCCGTGTTCGGCTGGTGGACGTGGACCCCGTGACATAGGTAGGTGCCGCCTGCCGGGCGGCACACGCTGGCAGTGCCGCCCGGCAGGCGGCA
>JANNDF010000226.1:0-3320 GCA_031387445.1 Planctomycetia bacterium | reverse complement strand
GGGGGGGGCGGCCCGCGGGGGCGCGGGGGCGGCGGGCCCCCCCCCCCCCCCCCCCCCCCCCCCCCCCCCCCCCCCCTCGGCTCGCCCATCGGTCACTTCATCCGCCACACCGCCCGCTCTTCGATCCCCAGCGTCGCCATTGCCGGACGAATCTCGTCGAAGAAGCGTTTCGCGTCCACCGGGTAGCCGGCCGTCTCCTTCAGCCCCGGAACGTGCCTCGCCCAGTACGCGTTGAACTGGGCCATGCACACTTCCCGCAGGTACTTGCACACCATACTCGCGGCCGCGACCGCCACGCTGTCGCCGTCCGCCTTCGGGCGGAACGTCACCGTCACCACCCGCCCCAGCCCGTCAATCTGGTAGCGGCTCTCGGCGTTCGTCTCCAGTTGCGAGAAGACGGTGGCCTCGGGGAACGCTTCTTGCAGCAGTGGGGCGTAGAAGTTCCGCCCGCCCTGCTTGTCGCACAGCACCATCACGCTCTCGTTGTCGGGCAGCGTGGCGAGCGAGACCCGGAGCAGATCAATCAGCCCGTGAGCCAGGAGCGTCGCCTTCGTGCCGCTCGCCGCCACCACCCGGTTGAACCGCGGGGCCGGCGTGACCACCGCGAGCGGCGGGTTGAACGCGATCCCGGTCGGGCACGTCTCGGCGAAGTGGGCGACGTGCTTGCGGACGGCGTCGAACGTGGTGGCGATGGGGGCGGCCGCGGCGGGGTTGAACCACCCCTCGCCGGCCAACTCGCCCACGCACCAGTCGAGCGCCACGCGGTGGAACAACGCGCCCGCCGTCGGGTCGAGCAGGCCGAACAGCCCGCGGGTGTTCCGCTCCAGCTTCTCCAGGGCGTTCACGCCCATGTACACCCGCTTGGAGTCGTCCACCACCAGCCGCGGGTCTTTGGCCCCGCGGGCCGCCTTCCGCACGCTCGGCCGCAGGGTGTCCCACCCGGCCGGGTCGTCGTCGGGCAGCCGCACGGCGGCGGCGGCCTGCACCAGCGGGCCGAGGTTCGGCCCGTACCCGGCTTCGTCGATGCCCACCACCCATCGCATCGGAAAGTTCCTGTTCAGGTGAACCCCGGCAGTCATGCCGGGGGTGCTGGTCGGGCCACCCCCGGCATGACTGCCGGGGTTCACCCGTGCCGGCCCTCAGTTTTGCGACCGACGGATTAGACCCGAACGGCCGAATTGCGGCCAGTGCGGAATCTCCCGACACAGGTTGACACCACCTGAATCGGTCGCATGGTTCGGCACCCCATCGCCCACCGTAGATACCACCCCCGTGAGCAACGCCACCGCCATCCTGCCCCCAACGGGCCGGTCCACCGCCCGTGAAGTCGCCCTCACCCGCGTCCTTCAGGGCGGGCCGCTCCCCACCCCGCCGGCCGTCGCCATGCAGATCGTGCGGGCGACGAGCAACCCGGACTGCGAGGTGAAGGAGATCGTCAACCTGCTCGCGCACGACCCGGCCATCTGCGGGCAGTTGCTCAAAGTCATCAACTCGTGCGTGTACGCGCTCAGCTCGCCCATCACGTCGGTCGAGCGGGCGGTGCTGCTGCTCGGCATGAACACCGTGCGGTCGCTCGTGCTGGCCCTGTCGTTGCCGGCCATGCAGAGCGGGCGGGTGCCGGCGAAAGACCTGCGCGACTACTGGGTGAACTCGGTGAGCGGGGCGATCATGGCCCGCGAACTGGCCGCCCGGATGCGGCGGCCGCTGCCCGAAGACGACCTGGTGTGCGGACTGCTCCGGGACATCGGTGGTCTGCTCATCCGCCAGACGTTCCCGACCGAGTACGCCGACTTCGCCGCCGGCAACCGCGGGCGGCTGCCGCACGACGTGTGTGCGGCCGAGCGGGCGGTGTTCGGGGTGGATCACGCCGACGTGTCGGCCGCCCTTCTGGGCGAGTGGAAACTGCCCGCCCTGCTGGTCGAGCCGATCCGCGGGCACCACCACCCGGACGTCCTCGTCAACCCGACGAAGACCATCGCCCAGCGGGCCGAACTGCTCGCCTTCACCGAGTCGCTCACGCAACTGGACACCGTCGCCCAGCACCCGGATCGCCTGGCCGAAGTGCTGGCCACCGCGGAGACGAGGTTCAACCTGCCCCGTGCCGATCTGGTGGTGTTCCTGGAAAGCCTGGTGCCCAAGGTGAAGGCGTTCGCCGAGATGCTCAGCCTGGACGTGGGCAACAGCCCGGATTACGTCGGCACGCTCACCCGCGGGTGTACCGCACTGGTGGAGCTGACCCGCGGGTCGGGGTCGGGGGCGAACACCGTCGTCGGCGGGGCGAGCGTCGCCGGCCGGACGGCCCCCGGCACGACCACCCCCATGCCGATGCCCGGCGGCCGGCCGCTGACCGGCCCGGCGTTCCAGCCCGACTTCCTCACCCGCTTCCCGGACGGCGGCTGCCACCTGGACGGCTACCAGCTCACGAAAGTGCTCGGCCGCGGGGCGATGGGGGTGGTGTATTTGGGGCACGACCCCGGCCTGGACCGGCCGGTGGCGGTCAAGCTGATGGACCCGGACGTGAGCCGCGACCCGGCCAACCGCGAGCGGTTCGCCCGCGAGGCCCGCAGCGTGGCCGCCATCCGGCACGACAACGTGGTGCAGATTTATTCCGTCCGCGACGCCGACGGCCTGTTGTACCTGGCGATGGAGTACATCGACGGGCAGTCGCTCGACGAGGTGGTGGAGAAGGGCGGCCCGCTGAGCGTGTCCGACCTGGTGGCGGCCGCCGAACACACCGCCGCCGGGCTGAACGCCGCCCACGCCCGCGGCATCATCCACCGCGACCTGAAGCCGGCCAACGTGCTGCGGGGGAAGGACGGCCGCTGCCGGCTGGTGGACTTCGGCCTGGCCCGGTCGGACAAGGACGCCTCCGTGTCGGTCGCCGGCAGCGTGGTCGGCACCCCGCTGTACATGTCCCCCGAGCAGGTGTACGGCGAAACGCTCGACCACCGTTCCGACCTGTTCAGCCTGGGCACGGTGTTGCACGTGCTGGCCACCGGCAAGAACCCGTTCGCGGCCAACAGTACGGTGGCGGTGATGAAGAAGGTGGCCGACGTGGACCCGCCGGCCCTCCGCACCGAGCGGAAGGACGTGCCCGAATGGTTCGAGCGGCTGGTGCGGAAACTGCACGCGAAGAAGGCGAACGAGCGGTTCGCCACCGCCGCCGACGTGCTGGCGTACGTCCGCATGAACCCGCTGTCCGCCGACGAGGCGAAGGCGGACGCGCCGAAGAAGAAGAAGGGCTGGTTCGGGTGGTAGGAGTGGTCTCCAAGACGGAGGCCCGACCGTGAGGGAGGGCGCCAGAGGCTTCTGGCGCCCTC
>JANNDF010000210.1:0-1924 GCA_031387445.1 Planctomycetia bacterium | reverse complement strand
GTCGTCGTCCAGGTCGTCGTCGTCGTCGAATTCGTCGTCGAAGTCATCGTCCTCATCGTCGTCGAAGTCGTCGTCGTCGTCGTCGAAATCGTCTTCCAGGTCGTCGTCTTCCAGGTCGTCGTCTTCCAGGTCGTCGTCCTTGTCGTCGTCCTTGTCGTCTTCGACGGCGGCGTCGTCCTCTTCCTCGTCGGCAGCCCGAGCGGGCATGATCGCCCGCAGGTCGTCCAACCACCGCTCGTCCGTCGGCGCTCCGGCCACTGCGGACAGGCATGTCACGGCCATCGGTCGTCCTCTCTTCACGGTGCGGTTCCGGTCGGTGTGGCGACTTCGCCCCACAGACACCGGCCGGAGCCAAGATCGAATAATCCTGCCCGTTCGGCGTGGGGGCACCGGGCGGGCGAAAGCCGTCGAAATTCAGTCGTTCGGCACCAAAAAACGGCGTGCCGGGGTCGGCCCACCGTGCAGATCCGCGTTAAGGTAGGCGCTTCTTAGCAGCCCCCAAAAACGAGTCAAGCGGACCCGCCGAGAAAATCCGCGAGCGGGGGAAAGTCATGCCGAAATCAGCGGGTCGCGCTCCCGCACACTCGCCCACGCGGTCACGCCGGACAGGTCGTGGGCCAGTCGTTCAGCCAGCCCTTCCACCGCCGGCCGCTCGCTCGCATAGTGCCCCGGAAGCATCAGCCCGAGACCCGCCTCCTGGGCCGTCAGGCAGTCGTGGAACCGCACTTCGCCGGTCACGAACACATCGGCTTTGGCTCGCACCGCGTCCGACAAAAACTCCCCTGCCGCCCCGCACGCGACTGCCACCGTGCGTACTGGCCTGGCCGCATCACCAACGTACTGCACTCCGCTCGCCCGGCACGCCGCCTTCACCACCTGGGCGAATTCGGCTAACGTCGTCGGCGTGGTCAATGTCCCGAATCGCCCTTCGCCACCGTGCGAGTTCGGCCGCAGCGGGTAGACGTCGAACGCCGGCTCTTCGTAACTGTGGGCGGCCCGCATCGCCCGCACCGCCGCGTCGATCTTCCCTTCCGGCACCAGCACTTCCAGGCGCTGTTCGGGAGCGTCTTCGCGTCGGCCCACTTGTCCGACAGTCGGGTTGGCACCCGCCGTGCCGAAGAACGTGCCCGTGCCCGGCGTGCGGAAACTGCACTGCTCGTAGTGCCCGATGACCCCGCCGCCCGCCGCGAAAATCGCGTCCGACACCTTCGCCAAATCCCCTTCCGGCACGAACACGGCCAGCTTGCACTGGCGCACGCCGTCCTTCGGCCGGAGCGGTTTCACGCCGGTCAGCCCGAAGCGAGCGGCAAGCGTATCGTTGATCCCACCGGGGCAGTTGTCGAACGACGTGTGCGGCGAATAGACTGCGATCCCGGCGGCCAGCAGTGGGCCGAGCAACCGCCCCTCCGTCGTGAGTGAACTCAGCTTCTTCGCCCCGCGGAACAGGATCGGGTGATGGGTGACGATCATTTGCGCACCCTCGGCCACCGCCTCAGCGACCACTTCGGGCGTGACGGTCAGGCACGTGAGCACGCGATCCGCCGGGCGCGTGGTGTCGCCGAGCAGCAGGCCGGTGTTGTCCCAGTCGGCGGCCAACCGCTGGGGGGCGAAGCGGTCGAGGTACGCGACGACATCGGACACGGCGGGCATGGCGGAGATTCCGTGAAACAAGTGGGGTGCGTGTGGGTTATTGTGGGGGAGCAGTCGGTAGACTGCCACAACCCGCGGTGCGTGATGGGCCGAGTAGTTGACCCGAAGCGGTGGGACAAGGGATGGCACTTCCCGCCGTGGCTCGGGGTGATGTTGTTGCTGGTGATCGCGGCGCTGGTGGTCATCGCGTCGGTGTCGCAGCGCGTGTTCTCGGGGCAGTGAACGACCGGGGACAACACACCTCCAGCCTCCTCGTCGTGGCCCCGGCCCGGCG
>JANNDF010000209.1:0-5271 GCA_031387445.1 Planctomycetia bacterium | reverse complement strand
CCCCGCGCGGGGTCTGGCTCTGGCGCCCTCCCTCACGGTCGGGCCTCCGCTCGCCTGTCGGCTACTTCTTCGTTTTCGCATGGGCCGGGGCGGGGCTGGCGTCCGGCGGGGCCTTGAGCGATTCGAGGAAGGCGATCACCGCGGCACGGTCGGCGTCAGACAACTTCTGGTAGGCGGCGGTCACGCTCTTGGCGTCGCCCTGGTGCCGGGCGATGGCGTCCTTGAGCGTCGCGGCCGAGCCGTCGTGCAGGTACGGGCCGCTGTCGGCCACGCCCCACAGGGCCGGCGTCTTCCACTCCTGCGAAGTCGGTACGCCGCTCGGCCGGGCGTTCTCTGCCGACACCGGCGGTCGGCCGTACTCCCCGCCGTCCGGCTGCTTGTCCTCAATCGTGTACAGCAGGAAGTCGGAGTACACGCCTTTCACCCCGCCCATGTCGGGAACGTGGCACGCCGCACACCCGACCGTGCCGAACATTTCCTTCCCCCGCTCGGCCGTCGGGTTGCTCACCTCCACCGGCCGCGGCAGCGTGTCCACGAACGCCACCAGTTGGCCGAACTGCTTGTCGGTCAGGTCGGGTGACACGTCGGCGGCGGTCTTGTGCAACGGCTTCGCCTGCGCGGTGTGCGGGGTGCCGAGGCCGAGTTCGTTCGCACACGCGGCGGCCACGAACTCTTTCAGCGTGGCGAAGTCGCCCTTCCAGCCGAACTTGCCCACCCGCCCGTCGGCCGTGAAGGGCACCCGACCGACCGGAACGCCGCTGAAATCGCCGGTCACCTCGGCCAGCCCCAACTTGGCCCCGCGGCGGGCTGCATTGCGGGAAATCGCCTGCGTCGGGATGCGGTCGATCCAACCGGCCCCGAACAGGGCGGTCGGCTGCACGCTCTCGGTGTGCAGCGGGTCGAACGCCGGCCGCTGCGTGGTGCAACTGTTCGGTGGGGGCGGGGGGAACACGGTGATCGGGTACTTGGTGCGGAGCAGGGTCATCGTCTCGCGGTCGGAAGAACTGACGCCGTCCGAATGCAGCACGCCGACGACGTACTCGTTCTTGCCCGGTTGCGGCAGCACCTCAAAGTGGACGGCGTTGCGGTTCACCCCGCCCCCGCCGCCGGTGCCGCCCTGCGAGTGGCAGGCCACACACGATTTCGCGTTGAACACCGGCCCCAGCCCGTCGCCCGACGCCTGTGGGTCGTTCGCCGCCCACTCCCGCTCGAACAGTTCCTTGCCGGCGGAGATTTCGGCCGCCGACGCCGTCGGGCCCCACAGCACCGGGATGCCGTCCGCCAGCCCGAACCACGCCACCACGCCCACAACAGCGACGAACAGCACCGCACCAATGACCCTTCGCCACGACAGGAACGACACCCGACGGGACAGCCAGTCGCCGGCCATAACATGGTTCTCCGAAGCGGACGCGAGACGTGTGACAAGTCGCTACCGGAGCGAGAAGGGGCACGCAAGCGGGAAAGGCGGGTCTGTTAGGGTGGCCGACTCTCGCCGAGAGTCGGAGTGGGGCTGATACCTGGGAATCTCGCGTGGAGCGAGCGCAGGCGTTCACCCGCCGCGCGGTTGTCACTCCGGCTGACGCCCCGGTCCACCCGTTCGGAACCCGACTCTCGGCGAGAGTCAGCCACCCGTGCGGCACTCCGCCTTCCCCCTCCGCCTTGATTATTCCCCTCGCGCCTTCTACTATTCGACATCTTTGCCCGTCGCCCGCCCTCCGCACCCGGCCACCCTCTCTCCTCCCTTTCGGCCGGGAGCCGACCCCAACCTCCCGCCTCCGGCCAACCCCGGCGTCGGCCGCAGTTGGTCCCGCCGGGCGGCGGACATAGGATGACAAGTAGGCCAACGCACCCCGTTCGCCTGCCGTCATGCGACCAGTGACTCCCGTGGGAGTTGAGCAAAATGTACGAACGGTTTACCGACCGAGCGCGGAAGGTGATGCAGCTGGCTAACCAGGAGGCCCAGCGGTTCAACCACGAATACATCGGCACCGAACACATCCTGCTCGGGCTGGTGAAGGAAGGGTCCGGGGTCGCGGCCAACGTGCTCAAGAACCTGGACGTGGACCTGCGGAAGATCCGGCTGGAAGTGGAACGCATTGTGCAACACGGCCAAGGGGGCGATCAGGTGGTCATGGGCCGCCTGCCGCACACCCCGCGGGCGAAGAAGGTGATCGAGTACAGCATCGAGGAAGCGCGGAACCTGAACCACAGCTACGTGGGCACCGAGCACCTGCTGCTCGGCCTGCTCCGCGAGCAGGAGGGTGTGGCCGCCCAGGTGCTCATGAACCTGGGGCTGAAGCTGGACGACGTGCGGGAGGAAGTTCTCAACCTGCTGGGGCACAACCCAATGCCGAACGAAAACGAACCGGGCGAGCGCAGCGAGCGGGGCGAACGCAGCGAGCGATCCGGCAAGTCGAAATCGAAAACCCCGGCGCTCGACAGCTTCGGTCGCGACCTGACCGAACTGGCCCGCACCCAGAAGCTCGACCCGGTCATCGGCCGGTCGAACGAGATCGAGCGGGTCATCCAGATTCTCAGCCGCCGCACCAAGAACAACCCGGTGCTGCTCGGCGAAGCGGGCGTCGGCAAGACGGCCATCGTCGAGGGGCTGGCGCAGATGATCGTGGACGGGAACATCCCCGACCTGCTCCGCGACCGCCGGCTGGTGGTGCTCGACCTGGCCATGATGGTGGCCGGCACGAAGTACCGCGGACAGTTCGAGGAGCGGATCAAGGCGGTGATGAACGAGGTCCGCCGGGCGAAGAACACGATCCTGTTCATCGACGAACTGCACACGCTCGTCGGGGCCGGCGGTGCCGAAGGGGCCATCGACGCCAGCAACGTCCTCAAGCCGGCGCTCGCCCGCGGCGAGATCCAGTGCATCGGGGCGACCACCCTTGACGAGTACCGCAAGTACATCGAGAAGGACGCCGCTCTGGCCCGCCGCTTCCAGGAAGTGATCGTCAACCCGCCGAGCAAGGACGAGGCCGTCGAGATCCTCAAGGGCTTGCGGGACCGCTACGAGAGCCACCACCGCGTGCAGATCACCGACGGCGCGCTGCGGGCCGCGGTCGAGCAGAGCGACCGGTACATCTCCGGCCGCTGCCTGCCGGACAAGGCCATCGACGTGATCGACGAGGCGGGCGCCCGCATCCGCCTGAAGGCGATGACCCGGCCGCCCGACCTGAAAGACCTGGACGAGCAGATCGAGAAGCTGAACGCCGAGAAGGAAGCGGCCGTCGCCGGGCAGCAGTTCGAGGAGGCGGCCGCCCTCCGCGACCAGGCCGACAAGCTGAAGAAGAAGAAGGAGCAACTGACCAAGGACTGGCGGGAGCGGGCGAAAGAGGCCGACGGCGTCGTCGATGAGGAAGTCATCGCCGAAGTCGTGAGCAAGATGACCGGCGTGCCGCTCAAAAAGGTGGGCGAGGACGAGACCCGCCGCCTGCTGAAGATGGAGGACGAGCTGCACAAGAGCGTCGTCAGCCAGCACGAGGCGATCAAGGCCATCGCCAAGTCGGTGCGGAAGAGCCGCAGCGGGCTGAAAGACCCGAAGCGGCCGATCGGCTGCTTCATCTTCGCCGGCCCGACCGGGGTGGGCAAGACGCTGCTCGCCAAGAGCGTCGCCAAGTTCCAGTTCGGCGACGAGAACAACATCGTGCAGCTCGACATGTCCGAGTACATGGAGAAGCACAACGTCAGCCGGCTGGTCGGTGCCCCTCCGGGCTACGTCGGGTACGAAGAGGGCGGCCAACTGACGGAGAAGATCCGCCGCAAGCCGTACAGCGTGGTGCTCCTCGACGAGATCGAGAAGGCCCACCCGGACGTGTGGAACATGCTCCTCCAGATCATGGAAGAGGGTCGGCTGACGGACAACGTGGGCCGGGTGGTGGACTTCAAGAACACCATCGTCATCATGACCACGAACGTCGGGGCCGACACCATCGTCCGCGGGAACAACATCACCGACATCTTCCGCGGCGGCCTGGACAAGGACACCGAGATCAACTACCAGGACATGAAGAAGGCCCTGCTCGAGCAGATGGGCAAGGTGTTCAAGCCGGAGTTCCTGAACCGCCTGGACGACGTGATCGTGTTCCGCAAGCTGGAGAAGAAGGACCTGACCGAAATCGTGAACATGGAGCTGGTGAAGGTGAGCAAGCGGCTGAAGGAGAAGGGGCTCACCCTGAACATGTCGGACGAGGCCAAGGAGTTCCTCATCGACAAGGGGAGCAGCCTGGAGATGGGCGCCCGCCCGCTGCGGAGGGCGGTCGAGCAGCACCTGGAAGACACCCTGGCCGAGTCGCTGCTCCGCGGCGACTTCACCGGCAAGGACACCATCAGCGTGACCGTCGGCGACGGCGAGGACGGGGAGAAGAAGCTGAACTTCGAGTCCACCGGCGTGACCGAACCGGCGGTCGCCGAAGCCAAGTAGTTCGACCACAACAGCACCGCGGGGCGGGCGGGGGCGAAAGCTCTCGCCCGCCCCGCGGGCGTTTGCGAGTCATTTTTGCGAGTCGTCGAAGTGAGACTGGGCCGACCGGGGTCACCGACCCCGGCTCCGGCAGAGAATCAACGCGATCGCGGATGAGACCGCGTTCTCCGAGTTGGCGAAGGAGTTTTTGCCCGCCCACGGTCACGGCCCACTCGCCACCCGCTCGGTGGCGAACGGCCGGTGGCATATGAAGACACTGTTTCGTACTTCAAAATCCACCTCTCCGAGCGGCGGACGTGGGTGATGGCTCGGCTTCAGATGGACCGGAAGAACCCGAACGTTTGGGTGCCGCTCCCACTGGAGCGGGTGATTCTGCACGTGCCCGGCCGCTCTTGCGTCCAGCGCGGCGATTGGACAGTGATTTCACTCGATGACCCCAAGCAAATCGAGGAACTCGGTCCGCTGTTCACCGAGGCGTACACGACGGTGAAGCGTGGTTCCGCCCCGTCCGAACCCGTCGCGGCAGAGACGCAAGTCTCCTGAATTCCTCCTTTACACACCGCTCCCCGCACGCTATTTCCCCGGGCGACTCTGGGGGAGGGTCAGGCGATGAAGCTGCGGGGGATTGTGTGCGCCGGCGCGTGCGCGTTGGCGGCCGTCGGTACGGTGGGGTGCGGCACGGCCCGGTACATCCAGAAGGACGCGAACGGCGGGGTGATCGCCCTGCCGTCCGACAACCGCTGGAACCGGGAGAAGGCCGAGAAGTTGATGAAGGAACACGTCGGGGCGGGGTATCAGGTGGTCGAGGAAAAGGAGGTGGTCACCGGGCAGGTGAC
>JANNDF010000203.1:0-3095 GCA_031387445.1 Planctomycetia bacterium | reverse complement strand
GTTCGTGTGGGGCGGCAAGCGGGCCGCCCGGCGGAAGAGGCAGCGAGAACGCCGGCACGCCGTGGGCGGGTCGGGAGCATGCACCCGGCGACCGATCCGACGGCGGTATGGCCATGAGCGAGGCAAGTGACCCACTAGTGCGGGGGGTAGTCAATCTGGTCAGCGGGGAAACTGTCGCCTTCGTACGATTTAAAAGCAATCACCCGCTTCAAGGGAGGGGTGACGCGGCGTAGCGTTCTTCGAGAGTTCGCAACAACCCGGCGCGTTTCTTGGTCGAGCGGGCGGCTCGCATCACGTTCCGGCGGCGGATCGCCTCTCTCTGTTCCGTTGGAACTTCGGCCTCTCGGTACGCGCGAAGTTCCTCTTCCGTGAACGGCTGCGGGTGATGGCGGTGAGCATCCAGGGCCAGCATCAGCGTCGCCCCTTCCTGCACCAAGCGCACGCCCGCATGCGCGCGGCCGTGGATCCGACGTTCGTGGCCCTTCGGCAACCGAAACCAGCGTTCCAAGTCCAAGTTGTCGCGGGGCGCATCACACGCACCTCCGCCGACGAACAGCCCCGATTCGAAACTCGCCAGGACCCGACCCATCTGCCGGCCGACCAGATCCGCTTCCGCCAACAACCGACGCCGCAACGCGCTGAACCGCCGCTTCCGCTCGCGGCACCCGTCGGTCGTGGGGTCGAGCGTCGCGTTCACTTCCCGAATCCATGCGACGTATCCCCGCACCCGTCGCTGCGTCGCCGCCACCAAACTCCGACCCCGGTCGATGCAACCCAGCAACCGTTCCAACCGGAGTTCGTCGCGGCCCCCTTTTTGAGGCGCAGATTCCGCCGCAAGGATCGCCGCACGTCGCCCAACGCCGCCGACATCCGCAGGCCCGGCGGGCGCAGCGGGCCGCCTTGACCGTCGTTGAGGATGCCGCGTACCGCCGCGCAATAATCGAGGACGACCTCGTGCTCCGCCGGCGATGGAGGATCGCGATCCGGACGTGGCGGCAAACCCTTCCGTTCCTTTAACGCTTCGCGTTCGATGGCTCGCAACCCGCGGATTTTCCGCCGCATCTGCACCTTCGCGTGGCTGTCCAACTCCAGCATCGGCTTCGCCACGACGCGCAGGAAATGGTTGGCGCAATACCGGTGCGGCACGCCGGGGCAGACGCTGGCGATGGTCGTCACGAACGCCTCCTGCTTGTCCGAAATCCACATCCGCACGCGGCAGCCCAGACGCTCCGCCCAGTCCTTGGCTTGCTCGATCAACGGGCGAATCTCCTCGGTCGCACTCGACAAGAGTGGCCTCGCAAACCAGATGCGTGCGTGCCCCAACTCCCTCACCACGTACAGCGTCTCGTGACCATTCTCCGGTTGCAACCCGCCGATCGAGAGCGTCACCGGGCGTCGGGTCGCGTACTCCGCTTCCAGCCTCGCGAAGTCCTGTTGACGGGCGGCCACCATGCATTGATACCGCTGCAAGTAGTCCTCGATGGCGTCGCCCGACAGCCGGATCCGGTAGGTGTCGCGGAGTTCCCACCGCAGTTGGGGGACCGACCAATGCCGGGCGAACCGCCGATGCCCGAGCCAACAGAACACGTCCCAACCGATCAGCCACCGGGGCAGGGCCAACGTCCTCTCTCGTGTGGGGCGGAACCTCCGGTGGTGGTTGGGGCACGCACCGTCCGGGCAGTGCAGTTCGTTCACCACGAGGGCAACGGCCCCCGCCAGGGTGAACAAGTGCCGACGGCGACGCCGCTTGACGTGCATCCGGCGACCGCACGCCGAACACGAGGGATCCTCGTGCTCCACGACCACCTCCCGCCACGTCACATCCTTCGGGATCCGGCGAGCCATTCGTGCCTCCGTGTCAACGCCTCAAACGGTCCTCCCTGAGTGGACCGTCTTTCGATGCCCGCGTCAAATCCCTCCCTTGAAGCGGGTGATTGAAAAACAACACGCTGATGTCCGGGGCGTCTGCTCGGCCGTCTGTGACTTCCTGACCGAAGGCCGGTTCGCCGGTCCGAGACCGGTGGCCGGTGTGGAACGGATTAGCGACCAATCATCACCCGCAACGGTTTCAACGCCGGCCGTTTGTTCATTTCGATTCTCACCGCCCGGCGTACGGCGGCGGTGAACGCCTTGCCGTTCAAGACGCGGCGGATGACTCGCACGTCGGAGTCGGTCATGACGGCGGGGATGCGGAACGTGACGTGCCACTCGTCGAGCAGGACAGTTTTCGACATGAGTGAGTCTCGGGGAGTGGGTGTGAAAGGCGAAGGGGATCGGTTTCCGTCCGCACGGGCTGACACACCGGGAAAGTGTGCGACCGGCCGGACAATTCGCGTCCCCACCACTCCGACTTCAACGAGCGGCGAGCCACCCGCCCTTCCGCAGTCCGCCCGTCAACTGGGCGACGGCGGCGGTGACGGCCGCCCCCACCCCGCTCACCGCCGCGGCCAGGGCCGGCGGACAGAAGCGGTACACGAGCAGGGCGGTCAGCCCGACGGCCAGGCCGACGCCGAGTGTCACCAGGGCGATCCGCTTGAGCGGCAGCACGGCGGTGAGCATACGGGCGGTCACCGTCACCACCTGGATCGCCGCCGTCGCCCGGTCGAGGGCGGCGTCCTTCCACTGTGTCAGCTTCACTTTCAGCACCTGCCACCAGTTCGGCTTCGTCACGGTCGGCACCGTCGGGGTGAGAGGGGGGGTGATACCGCCGGCGAGCATCGCCCGCACGTCCGGGTTGGTCAGCAGTTCGAGCACCACCTCCTTCATCGCCTGCTTGGCCCCCTCCTTGCAGGCGTCGGCGACGGCGGCGGGGAGGGCGTCGGCCAGCACGTCGAGGATCGAGTCGAGGCGGTCGAGCTGGTCGCCCAGTTGCTTGCGGGGCGGGCGGCCGTTCAGGGTCGCGGTCATGAGATACTCCGGGAACAGAGCGACCCGCCGGGGTGACCGGCGGGTCTGGGGTTGAGAACTTTGGTGACTACTCCAGGCATTGCGGGCGGTGCGAATGCAACGCCCGGCTCACGGCCGACAGGTCGGCGGCAGCGGCGAGGGCGGCGGCGGCGGCGTGGGTGGCCGGGCCGCCGAACAGGACGGCCAGG
>JANNDF010000201.1:0-3611 GCA_031387445.1 Planctomycetia bacterium | reverse complement strand
GTTCGTGTGGGGCGGCAAGCGGGCCGCCCGGCGGAAGAGGCAGCGAGAACGCCGGCACGCCGTGGGCGGGTCGGGAGCATGCACCCGGCGACCGATCCGACGGCGGTATGGCCATGAGCGAGGCAAGTGACCCACTAGTGCTGACTTTTAGCCGAGAGGAAGTCACGATTCCGTTCTCGGAAGTCAGCTACTACTGGGGCCAGATGGGCGCGGGAAAGACCAGCATCGCACGAATGATCGACTACTGCCTGGGTGGAAAGATCGAGCTTACTCCGGCCATGCAGAGCGAGTTCGTTACCGCGACTCTCTTCCTCGAACTTGAGAAAGGCCCGCTACGCATCGAACGCCCCCGCGACTCCGACCGTGTCGTCGCGCAGTGGGGCGAAGGGGACAACGCGCATGAACTCAGCGTCCCAGCGCGCACCCCAGCCGGAGAGTTAATCCCAGGCACCGGTGTCGAGTACCTTTCGGACCTGATCTTTTGGCGATCGGGTATCGTCCCGCCGAAGGTCAGAACGAGCAAGGTCAGGGAGGAGTCCGATCTACGTCGGCTGTCGATGCGGGACCTGTTGTGGTACTGCTACCTCGACCAGGACGACATGGACTCCTCGTTCTTCCATCTTGAGGACTCCGCTCACGACTACAAACGGCTCAAGAGCCGTGACGTGATCCGATATGTGATCGGGTTCCACGATGAGAAGGTAGCCGAATTGGAAGCCCAACTCGACATCCTGCGCGGCAAAAGACTCGCGCTGCAATCTTCTCTGGCCGGCATCGTCAAAGTGCTGAGAGACGTAGGCGTCGAGTCACAGGAGCAGATCGAGAAGCGCGTGCAAGACATCCGCACGCGAGCGGCGACAATTAACGACGAGATCCAAGCGGGGCGGGATTTGAGCAAGGCAACCGCGACCAACCATGCCGTCGAGTCGCTCCGCTCGGATTCAAGGATGCTCAGTGACGAGCTTGCTCGGGTTGAAGCGGCGATCAGCGATCTGAACGAGTCTCTCGATAACGACCGCCGACACCTCAATGAGCTGGAAACACTTTCCGTGAAGTTTAAGCGAGCTCGGTCCGCGAAGGCCGTGCTCTCTGGAGTCGCATTTCAGGCGTGTCCTCGGTGTACTCAAACGCTCCCGGTGCGAGCGAAAGACGATTGCCCAGTCTGCGGCCAACCCGATCGAACCGCGTCGCCCGATCCTACGGAAGAAGCGGTCGTGGATCGCGACGTCAAGCTTCGAGCATCTGAACTTGAGGAGATCATCGGGCGTCACGTGAGTAGCCTCGAAACGCGCCACCGAGAGAGAACAGAACTGATCATCAAAAAGGACAAGGTCGAGCGGGCACGGAACGAAGCGTCGGCGGCATTCGATTCCGCCTATCTGTCAGGATACCTGAACAAGGAGCGCGAGCGGGCCGCGCTGCTTCAAGAGGCTGATAGCCTGGCCGGTCTCGTCGTCCTCGCCAAAGCGGTTGAGAAGCAGCGTAGAGAGATTGCAGAAATCGAGGTCGAAACCAAGCTGGTTCGGGAGCGGCTCAAAACGGCCAAAGAAGAAGCCGAGAAGGATACCCAAAACATCGATCGGCTAAAGGAGCTCTACCTGGACTGTCTGCGTCGCGCGAAGATCCCGGGTTTCAAGCCTGACGACGTCGTGAGCATTCCGACGAACAACTTTTTCCCCGAGATCATGGGCGCGGCAGAGGGCGAGAAGCAGGTCACGTCGTTTGCAACGATCAGCAGCGGTGGGAAAAAGAACCTGTTCAAAGCGTGCTTCGCCGTGGCTATGCACCGTGTCGCGGCATCCCTAAAAGCGCCGCTCCCCGAGTTCCTGATGATCGACTCGGCGATGAAGAACATCAGTGAACGGGAAAACCGCTCGAACTTCGAAGGCTTCTACGGGCTGCTGTACGAGCTGAAATCCGGCGAACTGTCCGGTACGCAGATGATCTTCATCGATAAGGAGTTCACACCGCCGCTTCCCGAACTCGAAATCGACATTACCAGTCGGCAGATGCGACCGAGGGAGCCAGACGCCCCGTTCGACCCCGCCACCGCGCCGCTGATCCCGTACCACACCGGAAAGTGAGTCGGCTTACACGCTCGCAATCTTGGGTTCGACTTCGTTCCGTAGCCGATTGAGGGTACCCGTCCGGCGGGGCTACTGATGCCGGCCGTCATTTCGATGTAACCGGCGGAGGTGCCGGTACACGGTACCTGTCCGGTGAAATGACGCCTTGCGTCGTCGGGTAACTTGTGAGTTTTCCCCGAGGGAGAACTCCGTCATGTCGAGACACCGCCCCGAGAAGGTCCGGACCTGGCGAGCGACTATCGACGCCTGGAAGCGGTCGGACCAGACAGTCAACGCCTTCTGCCGCGCCCGTCAACTCACCCGGTCGAACTTCGACCGCTGGCGGCGAATCCTGGCCACCGATCCGGTTGTCTCGCCCCCAACCCCAACCCCGTCGCCGGCGTTCGTGCCCGTCCGCGTCGTCGCCGAGCCGATGGCCGAGGTCGTGCTCCGCTCCGGGGTCGTGGTGCGGGTGCCGCTGGGGGCCGCGGCCGACGCCGTCACCCGGCTGGTGACCGCCGTGGGAGCGGCGTCATGCTGAGCCTGCTGCCCGGTGGCCGCATCCTGGTCGCCGTCGAGCCGGTGGACGGCCGCAAGGGGATCGACTCCCTCGCCGGCGTCGTGCGGTCCGTCCTCAAGGGCGACCCACTCTCGGGCGACCTGTTCGTTTTCAAAACTCGCCGCGCTGACAAGTTGAAGATCCTGGCCTGGATGGGCGACGGGTTCGCCCTGTACCTGCGGCGGTTGGAGAAGGGAACGTTCGCCTTCCCCACGGCGGGCGACGCCAGCGTGGCCGTCACGCCGACGCAACTGGCGATGATCCTCGGCGGCCTCGACCCGGCCAAGGCCCGCGAACGTCTTCGCTACAAAACTCCGGGGTGAATTGCGCTACTTCGATTGCATGGCGGTGTTCAATCCCGCATGCCGCCGATGGATGCCAACACTGATCTTCGCCAGAAGCTCACCCGAGCGGAAGCAGTAATCGTCGAACTCCGCGGCGTGGTTACCGAACTTCGCAAACAGATCGAATCGCAGCAGGCCCACATCCATCGTCTCGTGAAGATCACGTTCGGCCGCGGCGGCGAGCGGGTCGAAGGGCCGACCCTCTTCGACGGGATCGACCCGCCGGAAGCCGAGGTGCCGACTCCGGCCGAACCGCCGGCTCCCGAAGTACCTGCCTCGACGAAGCGGAAGGGCCACGGCCGTCGATGTAAGCCGAAGGATCTGCCGCGTCGCCCGGAACTGATCGACCTGAGCGACGCCGAGAAGGTGTGCCCGTGTTGCCACGCGGTCAAGATCCGCATCGGCCAGATCGTGAGCGAACGCCTCGACTACCAGCCGATGGCCCTCTTCGTCCGTGAATTGGTGCGGCCCACCTACGCTTGCAGATCCTGTGAATCGCAGGGCCACGACCCGCGGATCGCTCGGGCGTCGCTTCCGCCGGAGCCGATCCCGAGGAGCGGCATCGGCAGCGGCCTGCTGGCCCACGTCATCGTGTCGAAGGTGGTCGATCACCTGCCGCTGCACCGCCAGGAGGCGATCCTC
>JANNDF010000199.1:0-7919 GCA_031387445.1 Planctomycetia bacterium | reverse complement strand
CAGGGCAGGGTCTCCACGTGTTCTGCACGCTCCGCGAGCGGTGTCCGGAATCCGCTCGCGGAGCGAGCAGAACACTTTCAGTCACCCAGCGGCGAATCCCAGTCGCGGATCTGGCGGCGGAAGTCGTCCAGGTCGATGCCGGCGTGCGGGGGCAGCGGGTACTCGTCGTTCGTACTCGGCGCCGGCTCGTCCGCCTCGTCGTCCGGGTCCATCAGCTTCACCTTCCGCAACTCGTCCTCCAGCCGCCGCACCCACGCCGGCACGTCCAACCCCACCCCCACCGGGCTTTCGGCCAGCGGGCGGATGGCGGCGAGCAACCCCTGGAAGGCAGTGTTGTCTTCGGACAGGTTGTCGCGGCGGGCGGCGGCGGCACGCGGCACGCGGGCGCACGCCTGGTCCACCCGCAGCGGTTGCACGAACCGCTCCTCCAGCCGGTCACGGACGGTGCGAAGTTTCATCCCGTGCTCGCCCTCGCGGGAGGACAGGTCGGTCAACAGTTCCTCGGCCAGCCGGTGCGTCCGTTCGCCGACGAACTCCCGCCACTTGGACGCCAACCGGTCGTACCCGCGTTTGCACAACACGTCGTGCGCCAGCACCAGCGGCCGCAGCCGCCAGGCGTAGCGGTCGTAGGCCACCTTCAGCCGCAGGAAGTCGAGTAGGATGTACAGGTTCTCGCCGTAGTCGCTCTGCGTGGTGGTGGTGTTGTAATCGCGGTACTCGTCGTAGTGTTCCAGCAGCGCGCTCAGCACCGTCTCGAAGTGGCGGGCCGCCTTGCCCTTGTCGATGGTCGCCTCGGCCCACGCCTCGACCAACTTCGGCCGCGGGTCGGTGTCGCCCTGGAGCACCTCGCGGTCGAGCCACTCGCTCGCCCCCTGGCCGAGCACCCCGCGGACGTTCGCCGTGCTGAGGAACCGCACGGTGAACAGGTCGCCCCCATAGGTCTTGATGAACTCCCGCAACTCGTTCCACTCGCTCTGATCCAGCACCGATTCGAGTGACGACAGGCGGAGCGTCTGGCTGTGTTCCAGCCACAGCTTCTGGTAACTCTCGCTGATCTGCTTGAGGGCCGCGGCCAGCGGGCCGTCCTCGCTCGCCCCTTCACCCCACTCGCGGGCGGCCGTCAGGATTGCGTCCACGGTGCCGCTCACGGCGGTGCGGAAGAGCACGTCGAACGAACTCACCCGCCGGCCCTCGGGCACGTCGTTCCGCTCCATCTGCCGGGCGAGTTTCGTGATGTGGAACGCCTCGCGGAGCAGGCCGAGCCGCGGCAGGCGGGCGAGTAGCGACTCCATCATCTGCTGGGCCGTCTGGGCGCGAATGGCCGGGCCGGGCGCCCCGCCTTCGGACGGCGGGCATACCAGTAGGGGTTCGTGCCGGAACAGCTTGACGAAGTGCGTCAGTTGCCGGCGGACGGTGTCGGGCTGGGCACTGGCCACCGCCCGTTCGAGGCGAATGGCGGCCGCCTCCCACGCGGGGATGCCGGCCGTCGGGCCGAGCGACTTCTCGCCGCCGGGCAACTCCGCCACCCGCGGCATCATGGCGGCGAGCGCGCGAGCGGCGGCGGCCGTTTCCACGGCGGTCTGCACGGCGGTGTCGAGCAGTTGCGACTTCACGCTGCGGCGGCGGTCGAACTCGCTCACCCCCTCCACCCCGCCCACAGGCTCCGGCACCGGCACGGCGTGGATCTGCTCGGTCAACTTCACCAGTTCGGCGAAGTTCTCGCGGGCGTTCCGCACCCACCCGGCCACCACCGCCGACCCGTCCGGGTCGTTCGCGGGGAACAGGTCCGGGCGGGCGGCCAGCCGCCACAGGCGGGCGACGGCGGCCAGGAAGCGCAGCCCCGCGGTGGTGTGTTCGGACTCGCCGTCGAGCGGGAAGTCGCCGGCGGCGGGCGGGGGTGCGTCGTCGGCCAGCGAGCCGTCCACCCCGTCGTCGGTGCTGTCCTTGTACGTCATCCCCTCGTAGGTGGACGACGCCCACTCGCTCTCGTCGTCGTCGTCGTCGTCGTCCTTCGCACGTTTCGGCTTGAGCGTGAGGATGACCGGCACCCGCCAGCGGTCGTCGGCGTTCACCTCCAACATCTCGAAGAACCGCCGCACCAGCGGGCCGCGGTCGGCCGTGCTCACCCCGTCGCCGGTCACCACCGCCCGCAGCCAGCGGAAGGCGAGCCGGAAGAACGACGCCGACGGGTCTTGCAGAGGCACCGTGTCGGCCTCGCTCAGCCACGCCACCAGCAGTGCCATCGCCGCCCGGTGGTCGCCGTGGTCGATGAGCGCTTCGACCACCTGGGCGTAGGCGGCCGGGGTGTGGAAGCCGTCGCGGTGCTTCCGCCAGAAGGCCGGGTCGGTCGCCCCGCCCGTCTTCCACAGGGCCAGGCTTTCGGCCACGTGCTGGCCGGCGTCGGCCCGATCCGCCCCGATCACCTTGGGCAACTCGGACACGGTGGAGGTGGCGAACTTGTCCCACCACGCGGCCAGGTCGTGCATCCGCTGTTCCAGCACCCCGGCGGTGGACGTCTCGCCGGCGGCGGACGCGGCGGCCAGGGCGGTGGCGTACACGTCCAGTTGCCGGCCGACGGTGAGGATGAGTTCCTCCGCCCGCGGGTCCCGCACCGTGTCGCCGCGATCCGAGAAGGTGGGGAACAGCCCCTGGAAGCCGAGGATGTTCCACGGGTCGATGAGCGCCCCGCAGTCGATGCCGCGGCGGAGCAGGTCTTCCGCTTCGGCCAGCAGGGCGGGGGTATCGGTCACGCGGTCGTTGCGGATGGCGTACTGGGCGGTGGTCTGGCGGAGGCGGATTTCGGCCGTCATGCGGGCGGCCGGGGCGGGGATGGCGGCGGCCCGCTCGCGGGCGGCGACGGCGTACCCCATCGCCGCGAACAGCACGGCCAGCCGCCGCTCTTGCAGGTGGAACGCCCGCTCCGAGGCGATCGCCCCGTTGAGCGATTGCCGCACCCCGCCGAACGGCTGCTTCAGCTTTTTCGCCTCCGCTCGCAGGCGTTCGCCGTGCTCGCCCGGCTGCCCTTCGAGCAACTGCTGGTAAAAGCGGTCGCGGAAGCGGGCGATCTTCTGCACCAGTTTGGAGAGCGTGACCGACGAGTCGTAATGTGTCGGCCCGGTTCCGCAAATGCCCGCACCCATCAGAACGGTGCCGGCCAGCACCGCCGCGGCCTCGAACAGGTGATCGGGGTTTGGGGTGCCGCGATCCCTGACGGACACGGCCCGTTGGGCGGCGGTGCCGGTGGACGCGGGTCCGGCGAGCGACCACCGCACCAGGGCGTCGAGCGTGCCCTGCCGCACGACGAACCGGCGGTAGAACCCGCGGCCGTCGATCTTGTGCGGGTCCCACTCGCCGAAGAGCACGTTCGGCCGCTTGTTCACCGGGTGGAAGTGGTCCGTCGCCCGCGGGTCCACCGCCAGTTCGTCCATCTTCTCGAAGTCGTAACAGGCCTCTTCGAGCAGATCCCCGTCCGTCTTCTGCAACAGTTCCAGGCCCAACCGCACCACGTCGTGGTACGGCCCCGGACTCACCCCCACCCCGCGGAAGTAGACCGGCAGCGGGCAGACCTTCTCGTGCGGGTAGAAGTCGGTTTGCGGGCGGGTTTCGAGCAGTGCGATCGGGCGGTACCCGACGAAGTCGTTCAGCGCCGCCATGCACCTGGTCGCATCGGACGTGCCGGCGGCCCGTTCCACCAGCGCCACCTCGCAACAGCGGGCCAGAAAGAACGGGGTGAACAGGGCCGCGTCCGGCTGGTGGGCGAGCAGGTCGGTGTGGTGCTGGCGGTACGCGGGGGGCACACCTTCCAACGCCAGCGCCAACACCTCGCGGGCCTGCGTCACGTCCTTGAACGCCGACGAGCCGGACTTCTCCAGGTCGTCGCACGCGGCCAGCAGCCACCGCCGCACCGTCACCCACGGGGTCGGGTCGTGCGATTGCAGGAGGAAGCCGTAGGCGTCGGCAAGAAGGGTGCGGAACCGCGGGTCTGGTCGCCCGTCGGAGTAGTTCAGGTAGCCAATCGGCTTCGACGGGTCAAACCGTCGCGTCAGTTCCGGCAAGAGTGCGTCCATCCGTATCACATCCCGCGGAGGATCGGCCGGAGGGTGCCGACGTGTTAGGATAGCCCATCTGCCCTGTTTGAACCAGAGAAGGACGGCCGATCCATGCCCCCGCGGTTGCCCCGATTGACGGTACTCCTTTCCGGCAGCGGGAGTACGCTGCAAAACCTGCTGGACCGCTGCGCCGACGGGCGGCTGGCGGCGGAGGTCGTCGGGGTGGTATCCAGCCGGGCGGACGTGTTCGGGGTGGACCGGGCACGCCGGGCCGGGGTGCCGGTGGTGATCGCCGAGAAGACTGGGCGGAGCGAAGCGGCGTTCACGGCAGCCCGCAGTTGGTCGACCGATCTGGTGGTGTGTGCCGGTTGGATTCACCTGCTGAAAGTGCCGCCGGACTTCCGCGGGCGGGTGCTGAACGTGCATCCGTCGTTGTTGCCCAAGCACGGCGGAAAGGGGATGTACGGCCGGCACGTCCACGAGGCGGTGCTGGCCGCCGGAGACACCGAGAGCGGTTGCACGGTCCATCTGGTGGACGACACCTACGACACCGGCCCGGTGGTGCTACAAGCCCGCGTGCCCGTGCTGCCGGGGGATACGCCGGACACTTTGGCGGAGCGCGTGCAAGCGGCCGAGCGGGAGGCGCTGCCGGCGGGGATTCAGCTTCTCCTTGCGAACCCCGGTAGTGGTTGGCCTCAGGGATCGATTCAATCAGAACACGGATGACACGGAACAAAGCCTGATGAAGAGGATCCGACAAGTTCAGTTCTGATCCTCTTCATCCCTGCTTCTTCTGTGTCATCCGTGTCCCTCCGGTTGAAACTCACTCGCCGGCCCTACAATTCGCCATGCTCGCCCGCCCGCTCCTCCGCTGGTTCGACGCCCACCAGCGCCCGCTGCCGTGGCGGCACAGCCGCGACCCGTACCGCATCTGGGTCAGCGAGGTCATGCTGCAACAGACGACCGTGACGGCGGTCATCCCGTACTTCAACAGGTTCATGGAGCGGTTCCCGACGGTGACCGACCTGGCCGCGGCGGACGAATCCGAAGTGCTGAAGCACTGGCAGGGGTTGGGGTACTACCGGCGGGCGCGGCACCTGCACGCGGCCGCAAAGCAGGTGGTGGCCGAGTGCGGGGGCGTGTTCCCTGATAACCCCGCCTTTTGGGAGTCGCTGCCCGGCGTGGGGCGGTACATCCTCGGGGCGGTCATGTCGCAGGCGTTCGAGCGGCGAATGCCCATTGTGGAGGCGAACAGCCTGCGGGTGCTGTCGCGGGTGTTCGGCAGTCGGCTCGACCCGCGGGGCGGGGAGGGCTTGAAGTGGGTGTGGCGAACGGCGGAAGAGGTGCTGCCAAAGAAGCGAGTCGGCGACTTCAACCAGGCGGTCATGGAACTCGGCGCGCTCGTGTGTACGCCGACGAACCCGAAGTGCGGCGAGTGCCCGTTGAAAAAGCAGTGCGTGGCGAACCGCGACGGGCTTCAAGCCGTCATCCCCCCGCCGAAAGCCAAAAAAGAAACGGTGACGGTGCGTGAAGTATGCGTGGTGCTGCGCAAGGAAGGGCGGGTGCTGATTGGGCAACGCCCGCCGACCGCCGACCGCTGGGCGAGCATGTGGGAGCTGCCGCGGGGCGTGGTGACCGAAGCCGAGACGCTGGAAGCGGCCGCAGGGCGAGTGGCGAAGGAGTTGATCGGCGTGACGGCGACGGCGGGCGAGGTGCTGGCGAGCGTGCGGCACGGTGTCACGCGGTTCGACATCACCCTGACGGCGGTGGAGGTGCGAACGCGGGCGAAGAAGCTGGGTGGCAAGTTCTACACCGCGTGGCGGTGGGTGAACGCGAGCGAAGCGAGCGAGTGCCCGATGGGCACACCACAAAGGAAACTGTTGGCGGCCATTCTTGGCGAACCCGGCCCGCAAGGGCCGCGGGTGGGGGAACAGACCACTGTTGCGGTTCAACAGGGGGACAGTGCCAAAGAACTGTTCCGAGACGCGCCGAAGGACCTTCACCACGTCACGGCCGTTCTCACCCGACTTGGGTTTCGTCTGATCGGGGCGGACTCTGGGACGATGGATTCGGGGTCGGCGCGATACACGAACGGCGCTGCGGTGGTGGAGGTGTGGAAGGATCGTAGCCAGTGGGAGATTGGTGGGGGAAAGGATGCACTCGAACCACTCGGCTACTGGCGTGTGTACGACGACACCGCCGAGTTTTGCGACGCGCTGGAGCGGTATGTGTCTGCCCACGTACTCAAGAAGTGATCTGGGGTCCGCCACCCACGGCCCTTGCGGGCCGGGTTCGCCAAGAATGGAAAACACCGCCGCCCGACCCTTGCGGGTCGGGCGGCGGCGGTCGCCCTTCAGACGACGGAGGGGCTTGGTGTGGCGACTACCGCCACTTGGTCATTTCCAGCAAGGTTTCCCGCTGGGTGTCCGGGTTCTCGCCGACGTACAGGTGCAGGTGGTCCTTGTCGATCGAGATCACTTCCACCTTCGGCTTGCGGATGTACGCCGGGTACGGGTAGCTGCTCTGCTTCAGGTCGTTGTAATACACGCCACATTCCCAGTGGCAGTGGTGCAGTTGGGCCATGCCCACCAGCGGGAAGAAGCGGGGCGGGTCCACCTTGTCCACCACCACGTTCTTGACGATGGTCAGGTCGTCCTGGAACTCTTCGTACAGGTACGGCACGCCGCGGACTTGCCGCTCGTTGAACACCCGCAACACCTCGCCGTCAGTCGGCGCGTCCTCGCACCGCGGCACCGGGAAGCCGGCCCGGATGGGCGGCAGGATGGGCGTCTTGAAATCCTTGTCGTGCTGGTAGGCGTTCTGCATGCGGTCAGACACCCACGGCTGCACCAGGCAGCCGGTGCCGCTCAGCGGGATGGCGGCGGCAAACAGCAGTGCGGCGAGTCGAGCCCGAGACATGTCACTCCCCCTCCGTGAGTCCGGTCGGCGACCGACGGCCGGGGCGATTCCTTCGCTCCCCGTAGTGGCCGGTCCTCCTGAAGGGTGAGGGCCGGCCGACTGAGCCGATCGTTCCGTTGCTGCGTCTGGTATCGGCTGTATCGATGGGGAGGTTCAGCGAAATCGTGGGGAAGTGGTCCGGACGGCGGACGCGACTATGGATAGGGGGTTGCCCAGAGTGCCCCCGCCCCCCAGGCGAGCGGCCCGCGTGAGCGGGCTGGTGTGATCGGAACCACGGGGCTGACACCCCGCTCGCCATTCGGAGTCCCCACATGGTCTACCTTTCCCGCATTTACACCAAATCCGGCGACGGCGGGCAGACCGGCCTCGGCGACGGCACCCGCGTGAGCAAGGATTCCCCCCGCGTGACCGCCTTCGGCGAGGTGGACGAGTTGAACGCCGTGCTGGGGTTACTCGCCGCGTACTGCCCGGATTGCCCCGACGCCGACCTGCTCCGGACGATTCAGAACGACCTGTTCGACGTGGGGGCCGACCTGTGCGTGCCGCCGACGGAGAACGAGAACCCCGAGCACTGCCTGCGGGTGACGGTGGCCCAGTACGAGCGGTTGGAGAAGGCCATCGACCGGCGAAACGACGACCTGCAACCGCTGCGGAGCTTCATCCTGCCGGGGGGCACGCCGGCGGCCGCGTGGCTGCACCTGGCCCGCACCGTCTGCCGCCGGGCCGAGCGGAGTTTGGTCACGCTGATGACGACGGAGGCGGTGAACTCGGCGGCGCTCATCTACCTGAACCGCCTGTCGGACTACCTGTTCGTGCTCAGCCGCACGGCGAACGGCAACGGGGCCGGGGATGTGCTTTGGGTGCCGGGGAAGTCGCGGTGATGTGGCTTGGCGGGGGGGGGGGGGTGAACCCCACGGTTAGAAGCAAAAAAAAGGGGGGGAAGCCCCCCCC
>JANNDF010000186.1:0-5746 GCA_031387445.1 Planctomycetia bacterium | reverse complement strand
CGCCGACCCCTCCCCAGCGGGGAGGGGTGTTGTTACGGGTAGTTTCGCCTGTATGGTGAAGCCGCTCACCCCACTCCCCTCCCCGCTGGGGAGGGGTCGGCGGCGCTTCGCCGCCGGGGGTGGGGGGTATCCCAATCCACTGGCAGACCGGTCGTTACGTCCACACGCTTCGCTCACAGAATCGCCCGGATCACCTCGCCGCGGCTGGCCGGCACCGGGCGGCCGAGGGTGTCTCGGATTTCGGCATCCGGGGCGAACCCCAGGCAGTGCAGCACGGTGGCGTTGATGTCCGCCGGGGACACGCGGCCGTCTCGCGGTCGCCCGCCCTGCGCGTCGCTCGCCCCGTACACCAGTCCGCCCTTCACCCCGCCGCCCGCCGCCGCCACGCTGAACACGTGCCCCCAGTGGTCGCGCCCGCCGGCCCCGTTGAACTTCGGCGTCCGCCCGAACTCGGCCGTCACCAGCACCAGCGTTTCCCCCAGCAGCCCCCGGTCGGCCAGGTCTTCGAGCAGCGTGGCGATGCCCTGATCGGCGACCGGGGCGAGGGCCGTCTTCAGCCGCTGCCCCTCTTTGGCGTGCGAGTCCCAGCACGGGGCGTCGGCCGGCTCGTCCGGCGCGCGGAACCAGTTCACCTGCACCAGCCCGACGCCCGCCTCCACCAGCCGGCGGGCGAGCAGCAGGCTCTGCCCGAAGTGGTGCCGGCCGTAGCGGTCGCGGGCCTTCGGCGTCTCCCGGTTCAGGTCGAACGCCCGGCGGGCGGCGGGCGAGCCGAGCAGGTCGAACGCCTTCTCGGAGAAGCGATTCGCCGACGACGACGCGGCCGCTTCGCTCAACCCGCGATCCAGGCGGGCGAGCAGGTCGCGGCGGTCGGCGAGGCGGGCCGGCGGCACGTCGGTCGTCAGGGTGAACTCCGGGATCTTCATCTCCTTCGCCCCCGGCTCGCACCGGAACAGCCACGGGTCGGCCGACCGCCCGAGCAGCCCGGCGTCTTGGCCCGGCCAGACGGACGAGTCGGTGTTGAAGATGTGCATGGGCAGCCGCACCGCCCCCGGCACCCCGCCGGTGTCGCCCCGCAGCCGGCGGACGACCGCGGCGAGGCTCGGCCAGTCGTTCGGCGGGCCGGGGTTCACCCCCTCGGCGTTGGGTGGGTTGTGCGGCACGCCCGTAATCACCTGATACCCGCTCGACGAGTGGGCGTTGTCGTCGGTACTGACGGCCCGCAGGAAGGCCAGTTTGTCGGCCTGGGCTGCCAGCTTGGGGAAGAGTGAGGCGATGCGGACTCCGGGCGCGGCGGTGTCGATGGGGCCGAACTCGCCGCGGACTTCGGCGGGGGCGTCGGGCTTCGGGTCCCAGGTGGAGTGCTGCGGCGGCCCGCCCATGAGGAACACGACGATGCAGCTCTTCGCCTTGCCGGTGGTGGCGGACGACTCACGGGCGCGGAGCAAGTCGGGCAAGGCGAGGCCGAGGGCGGACACCCCGCCGACGCGGAGGACATCGCGGCGAGTGGGCAAGAGCAAACTCCGGGAGAGGTGCGAACCGGCGGGTGAAGACAAAGGTACGCGATGGGAAGGGCGGATGCCACCGCGTTTCTGGCTGCGGACGGTGTGCCGTTCGTTTGGGGCACCCGCCTCCCGATTGGCTCGCTCCGCTCGCACAATCGACCTCTGCCCCAACGGGGAGAGGTGGGCGTGGTCGGCCTTCTCGCAACGGTCACACCGAGGCGATTGGGTCTACCACCGTTCGCCCGACGCGCGAATGTAGGGCCGAGCCACTCGTCCGTGAAGAGCGACAGCGGCGCGGGCGGTGGTCCAACGTCGCTCAGATGCCCGCGTACCACGACCAGCCGTTCTGAATGTTCCCATCCTTGCCACCGTCGTTTAGCTCGCTCGTCACGACGATCCGCTCGACGTACTTCATGCTCTTATAACCCAGTTGGGTCTCCACCCGTAGCCGCACCGGTGCCCCGTGGGGCACCGACAGGTTGCTGCCATTCATGCCGTAGGCGAGTATCGTCTGCGGGTGCAGGGCGTCGAGCAGGTCGATGCTATCGACATAATTGTCGTTGCAGTGGAAAGTCACGAATCTGGCCTCCGGGAGCAGGCCCGCGTCGATCTCCAACACCCGAGCCAGTTGCACGCCGGTCCATTGGCCGATGGCGGACCAGCCTTCCTCACATGTGTGCCGGGTGATCTGTGTGCGTGCGGGGAACCGCTTGAGATCGGTGAGCGAGAAAGTCTTGGGACGGGCGACCAGACCCTCGACCTTCAACCCCCAGTCGCCGAAACCGCTCACGTGCGACTTGAGGTACGCTTCACTGCGTGTGGGGTGGTTGGGGTCGGTCAGGTAGCGGTCGTCGAGGTACATTGCGGGGAATGCCGTGACCTCCTTGGGACTGTACTCCCGCGCCATCGACTGCCCCGGCAGCAGCAGGCGGTGAGCGGCGTAGGTCAGGTTGTCACCCATCCGCAGGATGTTGCCGTAAGTCGGCGGCAATTCGGTCCGCCACAAGCCGCGGACGAGCAACCCGGCTGCAGTGGCCGCACCGGCGATGAGCAGGTTGCGGCGGGTCAGGAGTCGCTTGGGGTTCATGGTGTTCTCCAAAAGGTCATGGCCCGCATCTGCCGCAGGAAACCCGACCGAACGACCATCGCCACGTGGACGACCAGGAACAGCACGAGGACGACGGTGGCGAAGAAGTGGATCGTGCGGGCCGACTGATAGCCGCCGAACAGGCTCCCGAGGACCGGGTACGCGGCGGTGATCGCCGGCGACATCGCCAGCCCCGTGAGCACCGTGAGCGGCAACACCACGAACACGACCCCGGAGTATGTCAGCTTCTGCAACAAGCCGTACCGGAGTCCGCCGGACGCCGGCGGGATTCGCAGTCGCAGGTGATCGTGGACCTCCTGCCGGAACTTGCGCCACGTGAGTTCGCCGGTTTGGGGCCAAAACCGGCGGCGGAAGTGGCCGCTGAACAGACCGGCCAGCAGGTAGCCCGTGCCGGGCACGACGAGAAACCACGCCGCCAGGAAGTGCAAGCTCCGCGCCCAACTGTTCTGATTGAAGATGACATTCTGCCGAGTCGCGCTCACGGGGGCATTCCCGTTCTGGGCCACCGGCTCGTCATTGACCCATTCATTGTGTTGGTTTGGACCGATAGGTAGCTCAAGAAACGCCGGGGTCAGGTCGTTGCCCACTTCACCCCAGTAGAGCCGCGGGTGGCACATCAGAATCACGTACCCGCTGAACGTCAGCACCAGGAAGCTGAGGGCCACGATCCAGTGACAGACCCTGACCCATCGCGGGTGCCCGGCCGTCTCCGCCTGCGGGGGTGGTGATGATTCGGCCATGTGTTTCGGGCGACCTCCCAATTGCGGACAGACGGTACGCCTCCGATTGCCCGCGCCGCTGTTCGCTGAACCAGTGACGCGGCCGGGCCGATGAGCCGCGGCGGGCGACACCTCACAGACTTTAACGCTCATGGGGTCGAGCGGTCAAGCCGTTACATTCGTTTGTGTCAGGCCGGTCGCCTTACCGAGAGTCTGTGAGCGAAACGAGGCCCACCGCCTCCTGATCGACCGCACACGCGGTTGTCCTCTCGCTCGCGCGTCGGGCTAACAGTGGTGCGGCGTGCGAACGACCCGCCGTTGTCCGCAATGTGATGGGTTCAGTGACTCCCGCCAGTCGCCGCACTCGCCGTAAGTGCTTGGCCGGCATGGGTCGTTCTTCGATCAGGACATGATTCCACGGATGGGTGGGGGGAAGTGACTTGAACCATCCGGTGGTCGAATCCGGTTGCTTTCGGCACCCACCCGCGATACGCTTCTAGGTAGGAGATCTACGTGACGAACGCCCTGCGACTTGCCGGCCTCATTCGACTTCTCGGCCTCAGCCGAGACAGTTCCGGAGTCCATGCCGAGTCGCGGTGATCGCCGCTACCCCCGAGCACACGACGGCCCCGGAACTGACCGAGTTCCGGGGCCGTTTTCGTTTCCCCAACCCCTCCCCGTGGTGACCCGCCGATGACCCCGCCGACCGACCCGAACCGCGTGATCGTGTTCGACACCACCCTCCGCGATGGCGAGCAAAGCCCCGGCTGCAGCATGAACCTCGCCGAGAAACTGGAGATGGCCATCCAGCTCAAGAACCTCGGGGTGGACGTGATCGAGGCCGGGTTCCCCATCGCCTCGCCCGGCGACTTCGAGAGCGTGCGGGAGATCGCCCGACAGGTTCACGGGCCGGTGATCGCGGGGTTGGCCCGGTGCAACGCCGCCGACATCGACCGCGCCGCCGAAGCGGTGAAGCCGTCGCCGAACCCCCGCGTTCACGTGTTCCTGGCGACGAGCGCGATCCACCGCGAGTTCAAGCTGAAGATGGACCGCGCCGAGATCATCAAGCGGACGGTGGAGGGCGTGAAGCGTGCCCGCGATCAGGTGGCTGATGTGGAGTTCAGCCCGGAAGACGCCAGCCGCACGGAGTTGGACTTCCTGGCCGAAGTCGTTGAACGGGCGCTCGAAGCCGGGGCAACCACGCTGAACATCCCCGACACCGTGGGGTACGCCGTGCCCGAACACTACGCCGCCATCATCCGGCACCTGAAGAAGACGGTTCGCGGCATCGACAAGTGCATCCTCAGTGTTCACTGTCACAACGACCTGGGCCTGGCGGTGGCGAACAGCCTGGCGGCATTGAAGGAAGGCGCCCGGCAGGTGGAATGCACCATCAACGGCATCGGCGAGCGGGCCGGCAACACGGCGCTCGAAGAGATCGTCATGGCCATGCGGACGCGGCAGGATCACTACGGCCTGACCACCGGCATCAACTCGCAGTTGCTCTACCCGACCAGCCGCAAGTTGACCGCACTCACCGGCATGCAGGTGCAGCGCAACAAGGCCATTGTCGGGCGGAACGCCTTCGCCCACGAGGCCGGCATCCACCAGGACGGCATGCTGAAGAACGCCAACACCTACGAGATCATGCGGCCGGAAGACCTGGGCATCCAGAAGACGGAACTGGTACTCGGCAAGCACAGCGGGCGGGCGGCGCTGCGGGACCGCGTCGGGCACCTGGGGTACAGCCTGAACGATGACCAACTGAACGGCGTGTTCGCGGCGTTCAAGAAGTTGGCCGACGCGAAGAAGGAGGTGTTCGACGCGGACATCGAGTCGCTCATCGAGACCGAACTGCAAGCCGGGTCGGAGGTGAAGAAGGTGTGGACGCTGGTGGGGTTCACCAGCACGGCGGGCACGGGATCGCAGACGAGTGCGGCGGTCAGCCTGAAGCACCGCGACGACCCGGACGGCCGGGTGCGGCGGGATGCGGCTCCGGGCAACGGGCCGATTGACGCGCTGTTCAAGGCCATCAGCCGCGTCACCGGTGTGGAAGCGAAGGTGGTGGACTACCGCGTGCGGGCGCTGACGCAGGACATGGACGCGCTCGGCGAGGCGCACGTCGAAGTCGAACAGGGCGGGAGGAAAACGAGCGCCCGGGCCACCAGCATGGACGTCATCGAGGCGAGCGCCCTGGCCTACCTGGAAGTGATCAACCGCGTGCTGCAACAGCGGCAGCGCGACCGCCTGAAGCCGACCGACAACGTGCCGCAAAACGTCGTCCCGGTGGCGTGATTTGTTGTAGCCGCGAGCCCGAGGCCAGCGCGTCGGACCGCCCACCCGCACACCACCGGCGCGCCGCTACCGTGGTGGCGTAGAACCCCCCCGCTGCGTTAGGTATACACCCTCCCCCCCCC
>JANNDF010000161.1:0-4757 GCA_031387445.1 Planctomycetia bacterium | reverse complement strand
GGGGGGGGGGCGCCCCCGCGGCGGGGGGGGGCCGCGCCCACCCCATAATTGGCTTGTATAAACCCCCACCCGGGGCCCCCGCCCCCGGCTGTGGGGGGGTGCGCCCCCCCCCCCGCCCCCGCCGGGCCCCGGTTCCAGGGAGCCAGCCGCGTGACCGCTGGCACCCACCGACCACCGGCTACTTGTCCATCAGCGTCCGCTGCTTGATGTCGATGCGGTAGGCTTCGATCACGTCGCCCACCTTCACGTCGTCGAACCCGGTGATCTTCATCCCGCACTCGAACCCTTCGCGGACCTCCTTGGCGTCGTCCTTGTGACGCTTCAGGTTGTCCAGGCCGAGGGTCTTCTCGGCCGGCGGGTAGATGACCGTGCCCTCGCGGATGACCCGCACGCGGGCCGACCGCTCGATCACCCCGCTGGTCACGTAGCAGCCGGCGATGGTGCCCACCTTGCTCACCTTGAACGTCTGCCGGATCACCGCCCGGCCGAGGTGGACGATCTCCTCGATCGGCTTCAGTCGGCCTTCCAGCGCGGCCCTCACGTCATCCACCAAGTTGTAGATGATCTGGTACTCGCGGAGGCTGATGCCGCGGGCTTCGGCCAGTTTCAGGGCGGTGTCGTCGGCCGTCACGTTGAACCCGATCACCAGCGTGTCGGCCGGGCTGGTGAGGGCGAGCGTCACGTCCGCCTCGCTGATGGCCCCGATGCCGGCGCTCAGCACGCGGCACCGCACCTCCTCGTGGACCAGTTTCTCCAGTTCCTTCTTGATGGCCTCGACCGACCCGCGGGCCTCGGCCTTCAGGATCACCTTCAGCTCGGTGATCTTGATCTTGGCGTTCTGCGTCCGCAGGCTGTCCAGCGACACCGGGCTGAACTTGAAGAGGTCGGCCTCGCGGATGAGCACCCGCTCCTGCTCGGCGATCTCGGCCGCCTTGGCGATGTCCTCGACGAAGTAGAACGGGTCGTCGGCGTCGGGCACCACGTCCAGGCCGAACACCTTCACCGGGGTGCTCGGGCCGGCCTGGGCGATGGACCGCCCGAGGTCGTCGTACATGGCCCGCACGCGGCCGTGGGCGGCCCCGCACAGGATGATGTCCCCCTTGCGGAGCGTCCCCTGCTGCACCAGCAGGGTGGCCATGACCCCCTTGTCGCCGTCCATGTACGCTTCCAGGCAGGTGCCGCTCGGCTTGTGCTCCGGGTCGGCCATCAGCGGCGGGTCGCTCAGTTCGGCCTGGATGCCGATGGCGTCGAGCAGGTCGCCCACCCCCTGGCCGGTGACGGCGCTCGTCTCGATGAACTGGATGTCGCCACCCATGTTGTCGGGCAGCAGGTTCAGTTGGTACAGTTCGCGGCGGGTCTTATCCAGGTTGGCGTTCGGCATGTCGATCTTGTTGATCGCCACGATGATGTCCACGTCGGCCGCGCGGGCGTGGGCGACGGCCTCTTCCGTCTGCGGGCGGACGCCGTCGGTGGCGGCCACCACGATGACCGCGATGTCGGTCACGTTCGCCCCGCGGGCCCGCATCTTGGTGAACGCCTCGTGGCCGGGGGTGTCGAGGAAGGTGACGGGCTTGCCGTCCTTCTCGACGCGCCACGCCCGCAGCACCTGGGTGATGCCGCCGGCCTCGGTGCTCACCACGTCGGAGGTGAGGCCGTACTCCTGGCGGATCTTGTCCAGCAGGCTCGTTTTGCCGTGGTCCACGTGGCCCATGATGACGACAATCGGCGGGCGGGGGCGGAGCTTCTCCGGGGCCACCTCGTTCGCCTGCTTCTCGAACTCCTCGAGCAGCAGTTCCTTCGCCGACAGTTGCTTCTTCTGGACGAGGGTGATGCCCTTGTTGATGGCGATCAGCTCGGCCACGTCGAACGCGACCTGCGAGGTGGCCCCGTACAGTTGCTGCGTCTCCTTGAACAACTGCTTGGCCAGCTCGCCCAGCTTCACCCCGATGGCCTCGGACAGGGTGCGGAGGGTGATGGGCAGGGTGATCTCGACCGGCCCTTCCTTCTTGATCGTGCCGGTCTGCTGCTTCCGCTTCATCTTGGCCAGCAGGGCGGCACGCGGACCTTTCCGCGACCCCCACTGCTGCTCGCTCATCTCCACCTGACCGCCGGAAATGATGACCGACCCCTTGTCCGCCGCCCGGTCGCGGGTCTGCCGGTTGGCGTGCCGCCCGCTGCGGCCGCTCACCGCGGAGCCGGCGGCCTTCTTCTTGTCCTCTTCGCTCTCTCCGACCGGCCGGGGCATCCCAGGGCGGGGCGGGCCGCGATCCGGGGCGGGGCGGGTGCCGGGCGCGCCGGGGCCTGCCGGGCCGCCGGGCTTGGCCGGGTCCCCACCCGCCGGGGCGTCGATGATCTGCTTCGTCACCTGGTCGGCGGTCATCTTCCCGCCGCGCTTCTGCTCCATCTCGCGGAGCTTCTTGATCTGGTCCGGGGTGAGCTTGACCGACCCGGTAGTAGCCGGCTTGGGGCCGGGCGCGGGCGGACGGGGTCCGCCCCCGTGGCCGCCGCCGCTGGGGCCGGGGCGGGGGGTGGACACACCGAAACCGGGCCGCGGCGGGCCGGGGTTGGGCGGGGCGAAGTTCGTTCGCGGAGCCTGCGGGCCTTGCGGGCCGCCGGCGGGCGCACGCGGGCCTTGCGGGTTGCCGATCGGCGGCCGGGGACCTTGGGGGTGGTTGCCGATCGGACGCGGGCCGGACGCCAAGTTCATCGGCCGCCCGCCGACGTTCGGCGGCAGGCTCGGGCGTTGCGGGGTGGCCGGCGCGGGTGCGGCGGGCGCAGTCGGGGCTGGTTGAGCGGCCGCCGGAGCGGGCGTCGGCGTCGGAGCCGGTTGAATCGGCGGCGCCGGCGCGTGAGCGACCGGAACCGGCGGGGCCGGCATCGCGACCGGTTGGGCGGGGGCGGGAGCCGGCGCTTGAGTTTGCGGCTGGGTCGGTGCTGCCGGCTTGGGCCGCTGCTGGTTCAGGTTGCGGACTTGACCCGCCGGGCGGGCGCCGACGGATGGCGGCATGCGGTTCGGGTTGAGCAGGTCGGCCACGCCGCGGCCGAGGGCCGGCGGGGGGACCGGGGCGGGCGGCGCGACCGGCACTTCCGGGGCGGGCGGTTCCATGTCGACGGCGGGCGATTCCACCTCGACGGCGACCGCATCCGCTTCGAGGGCGGGAGTGTGGGTGTCCGGGTCGGCGACCGGCGCGACCGCCGGGGCCACTTTGGGCTTGGGTGCGGTGAGGGTGCGCACTTTTTGATCGAGGTTCTTGGTGGGCAGGACGGGCGGCACCGGGGCGCCGGGCCGTTTGGGGGTGGGCGCGTGGGCGGATTTGGCCGGGCCGTCGGCCACCCGCTTGCGGACTTGCTCGGCCTGGTCGGAGGTGAGGCTGTTGAGCTGGTTCTTCACCTTCTCGTAGCCCAACTCCTGACACACGTCGATGAGGGCCTTATTTTCCAGCTTCAGCTCTTTCGCCAGGTTGAACACCCGGATGGTCTCGGCGGTCTTCGACAAGCGGCGCTCCTGTGGGGAGCGCCGGCTGCGCTCCCGTTAGCCGCCCGGCGAACCGGGGGCGGGGGTGAGAAGGATTCTAACGGTGATTCCGGCGGTGGAAAGGGCAACGGCGGTGGTCATGCCGTCGCTCCGTTCTCATCGTCTTGGCCGGGGGCGGGGGTGGTCAACTCCCCGTCCTCGCCCGTCCGCAGCTCTTCTTGTTCCACGGCGTGCTCCACACTTTCGGTGTCGGTCGGCGGGCCTTCGTGGTAGGCCAGCGGGTGTCCGGGGGCGGTCACGGTCGTCGTCCCCGGCTCGGTCTCCGGTGCAGACACGTCCGCCGCCGGCGGGTTCGCGGCTTCCGCGGCCGCGGCGGCCGCTTCCTGGCGGGCCTGCTCGGCGGCTTCCCGCTCGGCGGTGATCGCCTGGTCGCGGGCCTGACGCTGTTCGTCCTGAACCGCTTCCTCCATTGTATCCGCGTAGTCTTCGGCGTAGGCGATCACCTCGTCCCCCTGCTCTTCCGTCAGGGTGGTGAACTCGGTGAGCGTCTTGCCGTCCACGCTGCTCAGGTCGTTGTACGACAAGAAGCCCTCCCCAATCAGCCCTTGCACCACTTCTTCGCTGGCGTGCGGCAGTTGGCCGAACCACCGCTCCGCCCGGTCGAGCGTCTCGGCCAGCTCGTCGGTGGTCATGATTTCCAGGTCCAACCCCACCAGTTTGCTGGCCAACCGCACGTTCTGCCCGCGGCGGCCGATGGCCAGGGACAGTTGGTCTTCTTCCACCAGCACCAGCGCCCGGCCCAGCCGCGGGTAGGTGAACACTTCGGAAATACTCGCCGGCTGGAGGGCGTTCGGGATGAGCACTTGCAGCGAGTCGTTCCACCGCACGATGTCGATCCGCTCGCCGTTCAGCTCTTCGATGATGGTCTTGATGCGGCTGCCCCGCACGCCCACGCACGCCCCCACCGCGTCCACCTTCATGTCGATGCTCGACACCGCCAGTTTGGAGCGGTAGCCGGCTTCGCGGGCGATGGCCCGGATGTCGATGGTGCGATCCGCGATCTCGGGAATCTCTTCCTCGAACAGGCACCGCACGAAATCCGGGTGGGCACGCGACAGGACGATTTTCACCCGGTTGCCGTTCTTCCGCACCTCGAACACCACCGCCTTAATGCGGTCGCCGACGCTGTGGCTCTCACCCGGAATCTGCTCGCTCCGCGGCAACAGCGCCTCGGTTTTGCCGAGCGAAAGAATCGCGGTGCCGGCGTCCACGCGGGTGACGG
>JANNDF010000160.1:0-5113 GCA_031387445.1 Planctomycetia bacterium | reverse complement strand
ACGGCCGATCCGTTCGGCCACCGCTTCCACCTCGTCCGCCCACCGCTCCACCGCCGCCCGCGTCGGTCGTCCTGACATGACTCGCCCTCGCCGCAACTCCTTGCGAGGGCAATTCTAGCAACTACGGCTGTAGGACTAGCCTGCACGGTTGCAGCCGATCACCGGCGGTTTGGCCCGTTCGGGGACGCCTCGCGGTGTCCGCCGAGGGTACCCGATGGCCCAACGCCTGTCAAACGGCCGGGATGGCTGCGCCGGGTGGCACGCGCTCGATTCACAGTGCGTGCCGACAGCCCGCGGGGGGAGCGTGGCGGATTACGCCACCCGGCTCGCCCTCCCGCCGCTACTCCTTCGACGCCTGCTCCAGCATCCGCTTCAGTTCACCGCTCACGTTCTCCTTGGTGGTGGCGTCGGTCTTCAGGTTCTCCTTCACGTCGTCGATCGGGTTGACGAAGTTCTTGTACTTGTCCTTCAGGGTGGTCACGCTGGTCTGCAAGTTGGTGTCCGCCGGCACGTCGATCTTCCACACCTCCCCGTCCTTCTTCATCGGGAACGTGATCTTGTTCGTCCGCAGGATGCGATCCGAGCCGAGGGTGGGCACCAGCGTGTTCAGCATCTCCGCCTTCAAGGCCCACTTGCCGCTGCTCGCCGTGCTGCCGCCCACCTTCGGGGCCGTGATGAGGAGGGTGGCCTTCGGGGTGCTCGTCGTCTCGTCGGCGGTGGTGACCTCCACGTCCTTCGGGAACGGGTCGAGGGCGAACAGCACCAGTTGCAGTTCGTCCCGCATCAGCCCTCGGCTGTTCAGTTGCTCGGTCAGGTTGTCGAGCGACTTGCCCAGTTCCTTCCCCGGCTCCGCCCCCTTCTTCAGTTGCTCGGCATACGGCTGGGTGACGTAATCGGCGGCGATGTCGTACTCCCGCTCGCGGATGGCCTTGCGGAACATCTCCCCGCACACCTGCGGGGTGTCCGCCTTCTTGAACCCGCCGGCCGTCCGTTTCGCGTCCCCCCAACGGAAGAACACGATGTACCCGGCCACGGCCAGCAGCACCACCACCACGACCAGAATGATGATCCGTTTCACGCCCGTCCCCGAAGGAGGTTGAAGTGGGATGAAAACACACTCCGAAGCAGATACACACGTCGGCGGCCGTTGCTTGCGAACGTCGGGCAAGAATTCGGCCCGTCCGCCCGGCGAAAGCCTTGTCAACGCCCGTCCGCCCGCCATAATCACACCTTTCCACCCCCTGGCCCGGCGAAGGTATCGCGGACTGCCCGCGAGAGAGCCGCCCGGCCCGAGGTACCCGCCGTGTCCGATCTCGTCGCACTCGAAGTGCAGCCCCGCACCACCACCGGCACCAAGCACGCCAAGAAGACCCGCGCCGCCGGCATGATCCCCGGCATCGTGTACGGGCACAAGCAAGACCCGATCGCCATCTCCGTGCCGGCCAAGGCGCTCGACCACGCCATCCGCGTGCAGCACGCCCGCACGTTCGAGATCAGCCTGGGCGGGAAGAAGGAGACGGTGCTCATCCGCGAGTTGCAGTGGTGCCACCTGGGCAAGGAGATGTACCACATCGACTTGTGGCGGGTGGACGCGGCCGAGCGGGTGAAGGTGACGGTGCCGGTGGAACTGCGGGGCATCCCGAAGAACACCGGCGGCGGGGTGCTGGAGCAGCCGCTCCACCTGCTGCACATCGAGTGCTTCGCGCTCAAGATCCCCGACGCCTTCCGGCTGGAGATCGAGGGGCTGACCCTCGGCCACCCGATCCACGTCCGCGACCTGACGCTCCCCGACGGGGTGAAGGTGCTGGAACCCGGCGAGGCGGTGGTGGTGCAACTCAAACTGCCCGGCGCGGAAGAACCGGCCGAGGCGCCGGAAGCGACCGGCACCGAGCCGGAAGTGCTCACCGCCAAGAAGCCGAAGGAAGGCGAGGAAGAGTAGGGCCGACAGGTTCCCCAGGGCTGACGCCCTGGGCTACGGCCGGCGGTCCCTCCGGGAAGCCAGGCAGGACAGCCACCCCCGCCGCGGAGCGGCCGTCGGTTGTAGCCCAGGGCGTCAGCCCTGGGGATTGTTGACCCCTGACCTCTGCTATGAAGATCGTCATCGGCCTCGGCAACCCCGGCCGGCAGTACGCCGGCACCCGGCACAACGTCGGGTACGACGTGATCGACTACCTGGCCAAGGGGCCGGGGGTCGGGGCGTTCCGCACGGCGTTCCAGGCGGACGTGGCCGAGGCGACCGAGGGCGGGGAGAAGGTGCTGCTGGTCAAACCGCAGACGTTCATGAACCTGAGCGGGCGGGCGGTGCGGGCGATTCTGGACTTCTACAAGCTCACCCCGGCGGACGTGCTGGTGGTGTGCGACGACTACAACCTGCCGCTCGGCAAGTTGCGGGTGCGGGCGAAGGGCAGCCACGGCGGGCAAAACGGACTCCGCAACATCCAGGAACAGTTGGGCACGGACGAGTACCCCCGCCTGCGGATGGGCATCGGCCAGCCGGCCCCCGGCGAGGCGGTCGATTTCGTGCTCACCCGGTTCAAGCCGGGCGAGCGGGCGGCGGTCGAAGAGGCGGTCGCCACCGCCGCCGACGGCGTGCTCCTGTGGGTGCGGCAAGGGCTGGCGGCGAGCATGAACCGGGTGAACGGGCCCGAACCGAGTGCGGAACGCGGAACGCGGAATGCGGAGCGGAAGAAGGACGGCGGCGAAACGAAACGGGAGAAACGAGAGAAAGGGAAGGAAGGCGAAAATCGAAGTGGGAACACCGGCGAAAGCCTCAGTTGATTCCGCCCTCCGAATTCCGCGTTCCGAGTTTGATGTCGGTCGCTCCCCCCGCCGGTTCGCGGGGGGTCGTTCGGGCCGGGCGCTCCGGCCCGCGAGCCACAGCACCATCCCGCCGGTTCGCCCGGCGGGCTCACCACGAGGTCTGCGATGCCGGTTGTACTGTACGAGACGATGTTCGTGATCGACTCCGGGAAGATGGCCACCGACGGGGAGATGATCAAGGAGAGCCTGCACACCACCCTGAACAAGCACGGCGGCGAGGTGGTGGTGTCCCGCCCGTGGAACGAGAACCAGAAGCTGGCCTACCCGATGCGGAAGCAGAAGAAGGCGCACTTCCACATCATCTACTACAAGATGGAATCCACCCAGCAGCAGGGTCTGGAAGCCGACATGCGGCTGAACATGACCGACTTTCTGCTGCGGCACCTGACCAGCAACGTGGACTACCGGTACGCCGAGGTGATGCTGCACATCGCCAAGGACGAACAGGGCGCGTCGTTCGCCCTCCGCGGGTACCACGACGAGCCCAGCCCGACCGACCTGACCCCGTCCACCATCAACGACCCCGGCGCCGCCGCCGCCGCCATGGCCGACTTCGGCCCGGTGCCCGACTTGGGCAACGGCGCCCCGGCCCCCCGCCGCGGCCGACGCGACGCGGCCGACGCGGACAAGCCGGAGTGACGTGGTGACCCCCGGCAGTGTTGCCGGGGGTGCTTGATCTCGCCACCCCCGGCATCACTGCCGGGGTTCATCGGGCGCCTACCGCCCTTGCGTTCGGTTCGCCGTTGTGTTCATCTATCGATGGGGTGGGGCCACCCTACCTGTCGAACCCGAACACAACCCCTCGCCGGCCCCGCCCCGGAGGTGCCGCATGGCGACGCTGAACAAGGTGATGCTCATGGGCCGACTGACGGCCGACCCGGAAGCCCCGCGGGTGCTGCCGAACAGCGGGAGTACGGTGGTGAAGTTCCGGCTGGCCGTCGGCCGCAGCCGCAAGAACCCGCAGACCGGCCAGTGGGACCCCGACCCGAACCCGCTGTACATCGACTGCGAGGTGTTCAGCCGGCCGGACGCCAAGCGGAACCTGTGCGACGTGGTCAGCCGGTACGTGAAGCGGGGCGACCCGCTGTTCATCGAAGGGCGGCTGCAACTGGACGAGTGGGACGACAAGAACGGCGGCGGCAAGCGGAGCAAACACAAGATCGTCGTCGATTCGGTCGAACTGCTCGGCGGGCGATCGGGCGGCGACGGCGGCGGGATGGGTGACGAGGGCGGGGCGAGCGAGGGCGGGTACGGCGGCGGACGCCCGCAACAGAACCGCGGCGGTGGAGGCGGAGGCAACTACGGTGGTGGTGGTGGTCGCCCACAATCGCCACCAGCCCGCGGCGGGTTCACCCCACCAGACGACGACCAGGGCGGCGGGAGCGGGGAAGACATCCCGTTCTGACTCCAGGTGTGAACCCCGGCAGTGATGCCGGGGGTGGTTGGAACCGCTACCCCCGGCATCACTGCCGGGGTTCACCCGAACACGATTCACGCCCCCAGCGGGGGGCGACTTCTGGGGTGGGGCGAACGTCCCACCTCTAACCCCTGGGTCAGCAACCCACGGGGGACAGAACCGGGCGGAGCCGACCACTCGAGCAGTGTCGGCTTTCCCCATTTCCCAACGGGTGATGCGATGGCGAAGGCCAAGACGAAAGGGAAGAAGGGCGAGGCGAAGCCGGTCGGCCGCGTGCTGCCGGTCAAGAAGGTGCGGAAGCGGAACCAGGTGAAGAAGGGCGCACACGGCGGCACGCTCATCGTGCTGGTGGAGGACGTCACCCACGTCGGCAAGGCGGGGGATCAGGTGGAGGTGAAGCCGGGCTACGCCCGCAACTACCTCATCCCGAACGGGTTCGCCGTCGTCCCCACCCCGCACGACCTGAAACTGCTCGAGCGGCACCAGATCAAGGTGACGAAGGCCCGCGACGCCAAGGTGGCCGACCTGAAGGTGCTGGCCGAGCAACTGTCCCGCCTGCCGTCAGTCACCATCGAGGCCCAGGCGAACGAGGAAGGACACCTGTACGGCTCCATCGGGCCGATCGAGATCAGCAAGACCCTCAAGGGCAAGAACCTGATGGTCGAGGCCGACATGGTGAAGTTGGAGCACCCGATCAAGGAAGCCAACACGCTGACCGAAATCCCGCTCGCCCTCGGGTACGGCATCGAGGCCAAGATCCAGGTGCTGGTGGTCGGCCTGCAACAGGTCGTCGGGAAGAAGTGACCGTGATCGGGCGAGCCCAGGGGGGGGAGGCCCCCGGGGGGTTGAAAAGCCCCCCCCCCGCGCCCCCCCCCC
>JANNDF010000157.1:0-1309 GCA_031387445.1 Planctomycetia bacterium | reverse complement strand
CCCGGACGCGGCACCGGGGCGACTTCCAGTTTGGCCTTCAGGTCGAGCTTCTCGGGCATGGTGGACTTGCTCTCCAGGGCCTGCTTCCACGTCACCGTCTTGCCGGTGTACACGGCCATGCGGCCCATGATGGCCGTCAGGGTGCTCTCGGCCACGCCGGTCAGTTCGTCCACCGGCTTGTCGTCGCGGATGGTCTTCATCAGGTCCATGTGCTCTTGCACGTACGGGTTGATCGGGTCCTTGCCGAACACCTTCTCCTTGTTGATCTGGTAGGCGTTCACCTTGCTCACCCCCTTGCTGCCGTACACCGTCTCGGACACGTCCTGTGTGGTGCCGGGCACGTGCGAGCAGAACGAGTACATGGGCACGCCGCCGGCGTACTCGTACTCGATGTTGAACAGGTCGTAGATGTTGCCCGTCTCGCTCGGCTCGCCGTCCTTGCGGCCGATCCGCCCGCCCTGGCCGACCGCCTTCACCGGGTGCCCCTTCATCACCCAGTTGATGACGTCCAGGTTGTGCACGTGCTGCTCGGTGATGTGGTCGCCGCACAGCCACAGGAAGTGGTACCAGTTGTGGATCTGGTACTCGACGTCGCTCATGCCCGGCTTGCGGGCGCGGAACCACGGCTCCGACCCGTTCCACGAGCAGCGGGTGGCCACCACGTCGCCGATCTTGCCGTCGTGGATCTGCTTGACGGTTTCGATGTACCCGGCCTGGTGCCGCCGCTGGGTGCCGGCCGCCACGCTGATGCCCAGCTTCTTCGCCTCCTCGGCCACCTTCAGCACCTTCTGCACGCCCGCCCCGTCCACCGCCACCGGCTTCTCGCAGAAGATGTGAATCTTCTTCTTGCTGTCCGCCACCTTCTGCACGATCGCTTCCAGGTGGAACGGGCGGAAGCCGGGGGAGGTGGCCAGGATGATGACGTCGCACCCGCTGTCGATCACGTTCTTGGCGGCTTCCAGCCCGCCGAACACGCGGTCCTTGCAGTCCACCCGGTCGGCGTGGCTCTTGGCGTACCCGTTGACGAGCCCTTTCGCTTTCGCCTCGAACACGTCACCGGCCGCCCACAGCACGGTGCCAGGACCGGCTTTGAAGTTGTCGTCGACCGCCCCGCTCCCCCGCCCGCCGCACCCGATCACCCCCAGCTTGAGGGTGTCGGTGGCAGCCGCGAAGGCGGACGGGAACAGTTGGGTGGCGGCGGCGGTGGCGGCGAGCGCGGCACCGGCCTTGAGAGCGTCGCGGCGGTTGGTAACGGCCATCGGGAGAGCCTCAGAGGGAGGGAGGAGGGTTTCTGTAGCCGGCCTCTGTG
>JANNDF010000155.1:0-14315 GCA_031387445.1 Planctomycetia bacterium | reverse complement strand
CGGCAAGTTGGAAACTTGCCCCACTTTCTTCGCTCACTTCTTCTCCAGCAGCCCGCCGGCCTTCAGCCACGCGGTCAGTCGGTCGGCCCACTCGGCGCAGTATTTCGCGTCCTTCCCGTTGCCCGTCCATGCCGGATCGGTGCCCAGGCCGATGCCGTGCTTGCCCTTCTCGTAGATGTGTAACTCCGCCCGCATCCGGAACGTCACCGGCTGCTTCGCCTCCTTCTGCTTGTTCCGCTCCTCCGCCTCCACCTTCTTCATCGCCGAGTAGAAGCGGATGGAGTTTTCCGGATTCACGCCGCTGTCTTCGTCGGTGTGGAAGATGAACGTCGGCGGGGTGTCTTTGGTGATGTGCTTCTCGTTGCTGAAGAACTCCAGGTCTTCGGCCTTCTGATCCTTGCCGAGCAAGGCGTTGAAGCTGCCGCCGTGCGTGACAGCCTTGTCGCTCGTCACCACCGGGTACGCCAGCACCAGCCAGTCGGGGCGGCAGCTCTCCTTGTCGATGGGGTCTTTGGCATTCGCGTCACCGGCGTCGAAGTGCGTGCCCGCGGTGCTGGCCAGGTGCCCGCCGGCGCTGAACCCCATCAGCCCGACCCGCTTCGCGTCGATGCCTAGCTCCTTCGCCTTCGCCCGCACCGTGCGAATCGCCCGTTGAGTATCGAGCAAAGGAGCCTTACCGAGCGGGCCGGGGCGGTCGGGCTGGGCGATGCGGTATTGCAGCACGAAGGCCGTCACGCCGAGTTTGGCGAAGTACTCGGCCACCTGCTTGCCTTCGTGATCGGTGGCAAGAAACCCGTACCCGCCGCCGGGGCAGATGACCACCGCCGCCCCGTTCGGCTCCTTCGCCTTGAACAGCGTGAGTTGTGGTTTGTCGAACCGGCTGTCGCCGACGGCGAGCGGGGCCTTCTCGGTCCACAGGGGGAACGTCTCGTCCCCCTTCGGGGTGACGGACGGATCGCGGGCCGCTTGACCGAGCGTGAACGACGCGGCGAACAGGAGCGCAGGCAGCATGGAAGAAGCCTCAGCGGAAGGGAGAACCCGCGAGGCTGAACGTAGCGGGCGGGGGAAGTAGTGGCTACGAGTGATGACCGCCGGGTTGAGGTGAACGACGCGACGTGTCAGGCGTCGTTCCACCACCTGCGACACTCTGACTCAGTTCAGGTTCCATGTCCAACAAGCTTTGAGAATGCCCGCTGGTAGACCCGCTCCTCAATCGTGGCACCGATGAACAGTATCACCCACCCGACTGCCGCCATCGCCGAGAAAAAGACCCACTCGAAACAAGTCAGACCGACCGTCGGGTCGATGAACATTCGGTTCGCCATTGCCCCGAGACCGGCCATCGAGAACAAACAGACCACGACGACCACCCACCACCGCGGCCACGTGCGCACCTCGACTTTCGTGCCCTTTCCGTCCGAAGTCACACGCCCGACCGCGATCAGCGGGACACCGCGTTCCATCCAATCAAGCGTGCGGGTGAGTTGGAATCCATTCTCGTAAACCGCACCGCGGAACGATTCTCCGGAGCCGTGCAATCCGGTTGAAACCGCGAGTGCGCTAGCCACCCTACGGATGACCTCGGTCGGCGGAATGGTACACGAGATGGTGAACCGCGACCACATGCCGGAGCCCTGCCGCGCAAATTGGGATTGAGTGGACAGACACATCGAGCCAAGCCACCCGCTGCTCCGCTGCGGGGTGTTGGTCGCCATCACCCCTGGGCACGTACGCGGCAGTTAACTCCTCATCGTTCGCGGAAGCCACTGGTCGGTTACGACAGGGAGACATTGTGGTAGACGTCCTGCACGTCGTCGCAGTCGTTCAGCATGCCCAAGAATTTCTCGAAGAGTGTCACATCGTCCCCGGTGAGTTGCTTCGTCTCCTTCGGGAGGAAGGTGATTTCTTGAACCTCGAATTCGAGGGCCGGGAATGCTTCGAGCAACGCCGTTTTCGCCTTGAAGAACTCGCTCGGGGGGGCGAACACCGTGACGGTGCCCTCCTTGATACTGACCTCCTCGACGGCGATGTCGGCGGCGAACAGGGCCTCCAGCACTTTCTCCTCATCAGTGCCGGCGAACGAGATCACCGACAGGTGGTCGAACAGCATGGTCACGGAGCCGCTGGCGGACAGCTTCGACCCCGTCTTGCTGAAACAGTTCCGGACGTCCGAGATGGTGCGTGTGGGGTTGTCCGTCAGGCAGTCCACGATGACGAGCGAACCGCCGGGTCCAAACCCCTCGTACCGCGCCGTCTGGTAGCTCTCGCCGCCCGCGCCGGCGGCCTTCTGAATCGCCTTGTCGATCACGTGACTCGGCACGTTGTCGCGCTTGGCGCGTTCGATGAGGTGGCGCAGGACCGGGTTGGCATGCGGGTCGGGCACGCCGTTCTTGGCCGCCACGTACAGTTGTTTGCTGTACTTGGAGTAGAGCTTGGAGTTCTGGGCCGCGGTCTTGAAGATCGAGTACTTCCGCTTCTCGAAAATTCGTCCCATTTGGAGTCTGCCTCTCGACTTGTCGGGGGAGTACAGCGTTGGCGACGCTGTCCCACCAGGAAGGAGCGTGAATATTTCCAGGCCGGTGATCGAGCGACGGAGCCGGTGCAGGCGGCAGCGTTCACTCGCGCGTCGGGCTAACGGCTGTCCAGCTTCACCCGCAGGTGGGCGATCTGGCGCAGCCGCACGTCGTCGGGGGCGTCGGCGCTAAAGGTCAACGGTTCGCCCGTGACGGATTCCAGCACCCGCAGGGCCAGGTGACGCACTTCCAGTTCCCTCCGCTCCAACGCTTCGAGCAGCACCGGAACGGCGTCGCGGCCGCGACTGGTCAGTTCGTGCCACGCGGCCGGCATGGTGTCGCGGTCCCGCAGTTGCTCCACCCACCGCCGCATTTTCTCGTGTTCGAGCAGTTGCCCCGTTTGCCCGCCGAACGACATGCGAACCGGGACGGGCGTAAGGGGCAGAGGCGGGGGGGAAGGGCGTTGGGCGACGGCGAGCGGGGCGAGCGGTAGCGGCGGCGTGTTCGCCGAGGCGAGCGGGATGACTTCATCCAACGAAACCGACATCGGGCCGCTGCCACGGCTGGCCACCGGCGGACGGGAGTAGGCCACCTCGTCGTCGAACGTGCTGCCCAGGTAGCCGTCCACCGCCACCTTGTTCCGCTTCAACTCCTCCGGTGTGCCGTGGGCCACCACCTTCCCGCCGATGATCAGGTACGCGCGGTCGGCGATCTTCAGCACCTCCCGCACGTCGTGGTCGGTGAGCAAAATGCCGATGCCCTGGTTGGCCAGGTCGCGGACGTTGTGGCGGATGTCCTCTTTGGTGAGGGGGTCCACAGCGGCGAGCGGCTCGTCGAGAAGGATGAGCAGCGGTTCGCACACCAGACAGCGGGCGATTTCCAGGCGCCGCTTCTCGCCCCCGGAGCAGCGGGCGGCGACGTTGTTCCGCACTTCGAGCAGGTGGAATCGCGTGAGTGCCGCCTCGGTGCGCTGCTTCCGCTCCTGGCTGGTCAGTCGGCGGCCGAGGGTGCGACTCCGCGGCAGTGCTTCCAGAATGGCGAGCAGGTTTTGTTCGACGGTCAGTTTGCGGAAGATGCTCGGCTCCTGCGACAGGTAGCCCATGCCGCGGCGTGCCCGCTTGAACATGGGCAGGCCGGTCACGTCGTCGTCCACGAACCGCACGCGCCCACCGTTCGGGCTGATCTGCCCGGTGGTCATCCGGAAACTGGTCGTCTTGCCCGCCCCGTTCGGCCCGAGCAGCCCGACCACCTCGCCGGGGTTCACCTCGAACGACACACCGTCCACCACCGTCCGCGGACCGTACCACTTGACCAACTTGTCGGCTTCGAGCAACGGCATCCGCGACCCCCAGAGACACTGAGGTTGATCTTACCAGACGGGGCAAGGACCAACATGGCGAACACCGGCAGTCCTGCGGGGAGTGACGGTTCCACTACCCCGGCATACCTGCCCGGGTTCACCAGATCGCCTACTTCCCCCCATACACCGCCCGGATCCGTTGGATGAACGGCCGACTGGTGGCCTCGTGCGCCCGGAATACCTCGCGGCCGAGTGTGTACAGCTCGGTTGATTCCGTGGCCACGACGGTTGCCACCCGCGGCTCGTCGGTGGCCAGTGCGCGGTCGCCGAAGTAGTCGCCGGCCCCCAGTTCCGCCACCTTTTTCTCGCCGAACCCGGCGTCGCGGAGGATGTCCACCTTGCCGCGACGGATGAGGTAGAACTTGCTGTCGTCGGTCACCGGCTCGCCCTGCCGAAGGATTACGCCGCCGGCGGCGAACTTCTGCACCTTGTTCGGGTTGGCAGCGAGCATGGTGGGCGGGACGGGGGTGGCCGGATCGAGACCGATGCACAGGTCGTCGGCGATGGCCTGCTGCTGTTCGGGCAGCACGGCGGCGAAGTAGGCACACTTGCGGATGGCTTCCACCACGAACAGCCGCTCGGCCACCACCACGTTCGACACGATCTTGCCCCGCTCCATGTGAACGATACGGTCGGCCCGGTTCATGATGCGGGCGTCGTGGGTGACGATCAGGCTGGTCGCCCCCTTCTCGGCGGTCAACTCCGGGAGCATGGCCGCTTGCTCGGGGGTCAGCCGGCCGACCTCGTCGTCGTGCTGGCCGGGCTTGCGGACGGCCCGTTCCAGGTCGATCACGTCGCGGTCGCGGGCCATGTGTTGGAGCAGCGTGATGACGGCCGCCCCGCTGTTGGCGTCCAGCGCCGCGGTCGGCTCGTCCGCCAGGATCATTTTCGGGCGGTTCACCAGCGCCCGCGCCACCGCCACCCGCTGCCGCTGCCCGCCACTCAACCCGGCCGGCTTGTACCCCATCCGCTGACTCAGCCCCAGGTAGGTGAGCAGCGAGGCGATGTCCTTGTCGCCGCCGCCGGCGAACAGTTGCTGGGCCATCCGCACGTTTTGCACGGCTCGCAGGCTGTCGAACAGGTTGTGCCGCTGGAAGATGAACCCGATCATCCGCCGCACCTGGACCAGCCCGGCCTCGTTCAGCCCCTTCATCTTGCGGTAGAGGCCGGCAAGCCCGTCCCAGATTTCGATCTCCCCGGATTGCAGCTCGCGCAGTCCGCCGATGAGCGTGAGCAGGGTGGTTTTCCCGCTCCCGCTCGGCCCGGACATGATGACCAGTTCGCCCGGCATCACCTCCAGGTTGTTCTCGAACAGCACCTGGGTTTTCGCCTCGCCGGTGCCGAACGTGTGGTTCACCCCGCGGACGCGGAGGAGCGGCTGGCCGGCGGGGGGTGGGGTGTAGGGCATGACAGAGTAGAACCGGGAACGCAGTGACCGGGTGGAACCCCGAACGCAGTGAGTGGGGTGGATCAAGAACCCGGTCACTGCGTTACCGGTTCCAGTGAAGGATTCAAAACACGTCCGCGGGGTCGGCCCGCAACAGTCCGATGAGGGCGACCATGCCGGACGCGGCGCACATGGCCACCGTGCCGGCGAACACCCAGGCGATTCGGTCGGGGGTCATCCGCAGGGGCATGCCGGTGGTGGCGGTGAGCACTTCATACGCCGCCCAACTGACGCCGAGACCAACGGCGAACCCCATCACCGCCAGAATGAGCGACTCCTGCAACACCACCCACGCCAAGTAGCCGTTCCCGTACCCGACCGCCTTCAGGGTGGCGTACTGCGGCAGGTGGTCGGTCACGTCGCCGCTCAGGATTTGGTAACAGATGACCACCCCGACGGCGAACCCCATGAACGTGCCGAACCCGAACGCGAACCCGATGGGCGTGTTGTTCAGCCAGAACGTCTGCTCCCGCTCCTTCAGTTCGGCCACCGTAAACACGTCCACGTCTGCGTCCGCCTCGCCGGTGCTCACGGCTTTGCGAATGGCCGCCTTCACCTGCTCGCGGTCGGCGGACGGGTCGAGGCGGATGAGTCCGAGATCGACGTTGGCGGCGGGCGAGTCGGACGGGAAGGCGAACGGCCGGCGGAGGGTGTCGATGAACGTCTGGTCGCTCATCACCAGGGTGCCGTCGCAGGTGAAGTCAGTGCCGAGATCGACCCCGCCGACCAGCCGAATCTTCGACCCGGTCAGTTCGGTCTCAAGGCCGTCGGCGAACGGGCCGTACAGGGTCTGGCCAGGCCGGTCGGGGTCTCCCTTCGTGCGGCGGTCGTAGAAGGCGGTGCCGGGTGTGGCCAGTTTGACGACGTGCTCCCCCGCCGGGTCGAGTTCGGGCACGTCGAGCAAGTGTGCGGTGAGATCGACGCCGATCGAACGGATGCCGAGGGACGGGCCGCGGTCGGCCGGGTTCGGGTTCGTGTCTCGCATCCGGCCGAACGCGTTGTCCAGATACATCGGGTGGACTTCCCGCACCCCCGGCACAGTTCGGACCTGTTCCAGCCGTCGCCGCGGGAACGTCTCGGCCATCGCGATCGCCTGCCGGTTCGGGGACACGAGCACAAGATCGCACCTCAACTTCTCGTGCAGTTGGGTGTTGCTGTCGAGCAGGGCGTTTCGAAAGCCGAGCTGCACGAACATGAGGATGACAGCGAACGCGATTCCGAGGACGAACAGGCCGAACCGTAGCCGGTCGTGGGTGAGGTTTGCCCAGGCCAGCGGGGTACGAGGCAACGGAGGTCTCCAGGTCAGTGCGCGTATTCTGTCCGCCGAGGAGGTTTCGGGCAACGCCAAGTGCGGAGTGCGGAATACGCAGTGCGGAATAGAAGACTTCGGCGACCATTTCCGCCGCACGCCCTTGCTGCATTTCATTCCGAAATCCGCATTCCGCACTCCGCGCTGGCCCATCCACTTCCCCCGTCTGGTATGATTCCGGCAAGACACTCACGGCTGACTGCTGGTCATGAACCTGGATTCGACACTCCGCGAACTCGCCGCCGACCCGTTCGCCCAGATCGATCTGGCCGAATTGAACCTGCGTCTCGCCGCCGACGAATACCCCTCCCTCGACGTGCCAGTTTACCTCTCCGCCCTCGACGAACTGGCCGACGAGGTCCGCCCGCGGTTGCGTGGAGACCTGGAACAGCGAACCGCGGTGTTCTGCGAGTTCCTGTTCGATGAGTGTGGGTTTGCCGGGAACGCCGACGAGTACTACGACCCGCGGAACAGCTTCCTGAACGAGGTGCTCGACCGCAAACTCGGCCTGCCCATCACCCTGTCCATCCTGGCGATGGGGGTGGGCGAGCGGTGCGGGCTGCCGGTGATGGGGGTCGGGCTGCCGGGGCACTTCCTGGCAAAAGCGGTGAACGACTGCGGCGACGAGGTGCTGTTCGACCCGTTCCACGGCGGACAGTTACTCGATTCCGAGGGGGTCGAACAGCTCATCGAGACGGTGACCGGGCACCCGTTCCACGCCCACGAGGACTCGCTCGCCGCCACCCCGCCGGGGCTGATCGCCCAGCGGATGCTCAACAACCTGAAAGCCACGCTGCTGAAATCGGGCGAGTTCGCACGGGCGGCGCGAGTGATCCGCCGGCTGACGCAACTGGTGCCGACCGACCCGACGCAGCGGCGGGACCTGGGCGTCAGTCTGGTGCGGGCGGGCGAGTGCGGCCCGGCCATCAAGCACCTGAACGCTTACCTGGAGATGGCCCCCGCCGCCGAAGACGCCGCCGCCGCCCGCCAGTTCCTCCGCGAAGCCCGCAAGCAGGTGGCCAAGTGGAACTGAGTTGGAACCGGGAACGCAGTGACCGGGTGCAAACGACAGACCCGGTCACTGCGTTCCCGGTTCCAAAGTCAGATACAATCCCTTCATGCACCCGATCCTCATTGCCGGGGCCGCCGTCCTCGGCCTGCCGATCCTGCTGCACCTGCTGTTGCGGCAGCAGCCGAAGAAGCTCGTCTTCCCGGCCATGCGGTTCCTGCGGGTGCGGCAGAAGACGAGTCAGCGGCGGGTGCAACTGAAGCACATCCTGTTGCTCATCCTGCGGTGCCTGCTCCTCGCCCTGTTCGCCTTGGCACTGTTCCAGCCGTCCCTTTCGACCGGCGGCGGACCCAACCCGTTCGGCGACGAGCCGGTCGCCGCCGTCATCATTATCGACACCTCGCCCAGCATGGGCTACAAGGAGGGGACGACCACCCGCCTCGACGAGGCCCGCCGCCGGGCGAGCGACCTCCTCAACCAACTGCCGCCGAACTCGAAAGTGGCCGTGCTGCCCACCCACGACCCGACCGGCAGTTGGCAGCCGACCACGCTGGAAGCCGGTCAACGGATCGAGTCGTTCAAAGAGCCCAGTGGATCGGCCCGGCCGCTCGGCCCAGCGATTCGTGCCGCGTATGACCTCCTCGCCACGGCTGACGATGACAAGCCCGAAGGGGCCGAGCCGCTGGTGAAGTTGGTGGCCGTGTTTGGCGATGGCACCAACGGCAGTTGGGACGCGAAGGACGTGAGCGGGCTGAAGGCGAAGCGCGACGCCCTGCCTCAACCGGCCGCGCATGTGTTCTTCAACGTCGGCGCGAAGGCCCCGAAGAATGTGTCGCTGGCCGATGTGAAAATGGGCACCGACCGCCTGTCCGGGGCGGCCGACGCGGTGGTGACGGCGTTCGTCCGCTCCGAAGGGATCGACGTGCCGGGGTTGGTGGTGTCGGCCCAACTGGATGACGGCCCGTCCGAAGTCCTTCCGCTCGACTTGAGCAGCGGGCAGACGTTGCCTGCGGTGTTCTCCTTCCGCAAGCCGACGCCCGGCTTCCACACCGTTCGGGTGAAGATCGACCGCGAGAACGCCGACGCCCTGCCGTTCGACAACGAGCGGTCGTTCACGTTTGAGGTGCAGCCGCGGCGGAGCATCCTCGCCATCGCCGACCGTCCGGCCGACGTCACCTTCTGGCAAGACGCCCACAACTTCGGCCCGCAAGAGTTCGACTGTCAGGTGGTGACGCCGGACGCGGTGCCGCCGCTCGCCCCGTTCGAAATGGTGGCCGTGATCGCCGTGGCTGACCCGAAGTCGTTCGCCGTCAAATTGCGGGAGTATGTGCAGACGGGCGGCAAGGTGCTGTTAGCTCCGGAGGGTCCGGGCTCGGAGACGGACAAGAACCGACCCACCGCTTACGAGGCACTCGATCTGCTCCCCGCCCCCCTCGGCGACGTGAAATCGTTCGACCCCATCGAGGGGTGGCGGTTCGGCCGCCCGTGGAAGATCGACGAGGAGAACGACCTCCGCCACCCGTTCTTCGCCCCGATCCGCGACTGGCAGAAGCGGGGCGATGTGGACATCTTCCGCAACCGCCGGATCACCACGAAGTACCGCGAACTGAAGCTGACCGACGCGAGTGTGATTGCCCGGTACGTGGGGGGTGAACCGGCACTCGTTGAACGGGCCTTCGACAAGGGCACGGTGATGCTGCTGACCACCCGCCTGGACAACGCCGCCGGCGAGAAGGATGACTTCTGGAACGACTTCTGGGTGCGAGAGAACAGTAGCTGGACCGTGGTGTTCCCGTGGCTGGTGACGAAGTACCTGTGCGACCAGGGGACCGACGCCGCCGCGACGACCACCCGGCGGTACAACTTCGCCACCGGCGGCGAAATACCTGTGCCGGTGCGCGGGTTCGCCCCGCCGAACGGCGAGCGGAAATTGCGGCTGGAAGGGCCGGGCGTGGCGGCAGCCAAGTCGAAATTCACCCTACCGGCCGAAGTGACCGTGCTGACGATGCGGAACAAGCCGACCGAGGGCGGGCGAACCGTTGGCAACGACGTGTGGGAACTGGAAGGCGAGCCGCTGCACACGCCCGGCAACTTCGCCATCTTCCCGGACGGGGTCGATTCGCCCTGGCGGTTCCGCTTCTCGCTGGCCGTGCCGCCGGGCGAGAGCGACCTGCAACCGATCCCCGACGCGAGCATCGCCGAGTTGTTCGGCCCGGATGCGGTCATCACGGTGGATCAACAGGCCGAATTGAGCAAGCTCCTCCAACTCCGCAAAAAGAACTCGTTCGAACTGTTCCCGGCGCTCATCCTGCTGGTGCTGATCTTCTTCGCGGTGGAAGGGGTCATGGCCAACCGCTTCTACAAGCTCAAGTGACACCGGTGCCCCATGCCCGACCCCACAGACGACCGCCCGACCCGCACGAAGACGACGAAGCCCCCGAAACGCCCGCCCGCCCCCCGCACCGGCTGGTGGTGGCTCGCGCTCGTACTCACGGGGCTGTTGGTGCTGGTACTGGTACTGGCGATCACCGCCGCCATCTCCGTCTCGAAAACCCTCGCGGCTCAGGCGAGGGCGAACGGAGCACCCCAGGCGAAGTGGTCACCGCCCATCGTTCCCGGAGTCGATGCCCGCAACCCCTTCGACCCGAACGTGGGGGTTGACGCGGAGGAAGACGAGGCGAAAGTGCGGGCGTTCTTCACCCGCTTCGCCGCCGCCGTCCGCGACCCGAACGGCCTGCCGGATGACCTGTTCGATTGGTCCGAGTTGGCCGCCGCCGTGCCCGAAGACGCGGTGCCAGAGACGCGGGAAGCCTACTGGTACGGCCGGCTCGTGGTGCAGTCGGAACACGTGCTCTGGCGGCAGTGGGATTGGGCGAAGGCCGACGTCCGCAAGGTGAGCCGCCGGCCCGACGGCGAGGCAATCGAGGCGGTGGTGGTTCACACCGCCCGCGACGGCAAGACGGCCAAGCGGCGGTGGACGCTCACCGAGTCGCCCGACGGGTTGGGGGTACTCGGGTGGGAAGACCTGCGGACCGGCATGACCGCCCGCGACCGGGCTTACGCCCGCGCCGCCGCGTCCACCTCGCCGAGCCTCCGCCGACAGCGGAACTGGCGGTACGAGCAGGTGCCCGAGGTCCACCGGCTGATCGACCAGAAGAAGTGGGCCGACGCCACCACCCGGCTCAACGAGTTGAAGGCGGTGAAGTTCGACGGCGACCTCCAGTACGCGGTCGATCTGGCCGAGGCGCGGTTGGCGCTCAACTACCGCTTGTTCGACGACGGCGACTGGGACGACGAGTTGGCCGTCGAAATCCTCGAAGACCTGGTGAGCAAGCACCCGGAACGGCTGGCCGCCTACCCGCTGCTGGCCGAGACCCACCTGAAGGCGGAGGAGTACCGACGGGCCATCGAGGTGTGCGACGCCTGCCTGAGTGTGACCGGCCCCGAGGCGGATGTGCTCGCCCTCCGCGGGGCGGCGCACGCCGCGTTGCTCGAACACGTCGAAGCGGAAGACGACTTCACCGCGGCCGAGAAACTGGACTTGTACCAGCCGCGAGTGATGAACTACCGTCGGCAGATGGCGAACGTGGCGGGCAAGAGGGCAGTGGCCGACACACTCGCCACCGCCCCGGACGCCGCAGCCCTGTTCGACGCCCTGGTCGGCTGGGCCATGTCCGACCAGGACTGGGTAGGGGTGCAGGCGCTGGCCGAGCGGTATCGAACACTTCGCCCGAAGGATACGCGGTGGGTTCATCCGCTCGTCCATGCACTGCTCGAAACAGAAAACGTGGACGACGCGGTGTCCGTGTTCAAGGCGGGCATGCAGGCCGCGAAGGGTGTTGAGCGAACCAATCTGGTCAACAAGTTTGCCCACGCGATGATTGCCGCCGAGCAAACGGATCGGGTATACGCGGCGGTGCCATCACCCGAAGGGCGAACGGCGTTTCGCATCTTGGCCGAACATCATGAACTCCCCCGCAATCGGTGGGTGAATGACTTTCACCCAAGCCCGAGCATAACCAAAGAACGGGAGAGGACTGCGAAGGCCCTGACTGACCTGATTGCCACGCACCGCAAGGCACACCCCGACGATCCGTTCCTGGCACTCCACGACGGCCGACTGAAGTACGACGCCGGGCAGTACAAACAGGCCGCCGAGGTGATGAGTACGGCCCTGGCGAAGTTGCAGCCCACCGGCGACATGAACCGCGACACAGAGTCCGGCTACCTGCCGCTCCGCCGCGATCTGGTGCAGGCCAGGTACAAGGCGGGTGAGGCAATGGCGGCGTTCCGTGAGTTGAATCAGTCGGCCGAAGTGTTCGACCAACTGGTCGAGTTGTTGCTCACCGACAAGGACTCCGCCGGGCTGACCAACCTGCTCGACGCACGAAAGCAGGCGGGCGGGGAAACGCCGAACGAGATGTACTGGCGGGCGGAGGTGGACCGTCTGGCCAAACGGCACGCCGACGCAGCGAAGAAGTACGGCGAGTACCTGCGGGCGGACGAACCCGGTGCGTTCCAGTGGGCCGCGAGGTCACAGCGGGTCCGCTGCCTGGTGCGAGCGGACGACATCGCCACCGCCGGAAAGGAAGTGACCGCCGCCCCGACCGACGGCGTACCGACTGAACTGCGGGCGCTGGTGTTGGCCAAATCCGGCCGCAATGCCGACGCCGAACAACTGCTCCGCGACAGCTTGACCGCACGCCCGTGGGCGAACGGGATGTACGCCGACGAAGACCTCGGCCCGATCCTCCTCGGCCCGGACTTTGCCGCCTTCCGCCGAGACTTCCCCCCGCCTGCGGACGCCAAACCCGCCCCGCCCCGCTGAACCGCCGGCCTGCGATCCGTACACTTTCTGCCCACCGCCTCCGTCGCTTCTGGGAGCTTGAACCTGTGTCGTCACCCGTGCCCGATTCGCCCAAGCCGCTGACTCCGCTCGTCCGCTTCCTCGTCCTCACCGTCGCTGCCATCGGCTTCCTGTTCGACACCTACGAACTGCTCATGCTCCCGCTCATCGGCGGGCCGGCACTGTCTGAACTGCTCGGCGTGCCGCCGAGCAACCCGATCGTCGGCCAGTGGCTGGGCAACATCTTGTGGGCGGCGGCGGTGTGCGGGGGCGTGAGCGGGCTGCTCGGCGGCTGGCTGATCGACCGCTTCGGCCGCAAGACGATCATGGTGGCCAGCATCCTCATGTACTCGTTCTCGCCCGTGGCCGCGGCGTTCAGCACGAACGTGTTCATGTTCGCCACCTTCCGCTGCACCACGTTCATCGGGGTGTGCGTCGAGTTCGTGGCGGCAGTCACCTGGGTGGCGGAACTGTTCAACGACAAGCGGTCGCGGGAACTGGCCCTCGGGTGGACGCTGGCGTTCTCGTCCGTCGGCGGGCTGGTGGTCACGCTCGCCAGTTCCCTGGTCGGCAAGTTCGCCGAGCAACTGCCGGCCATCCCGGTGCCCGAACCGCTCGACCCGCACGCCCCGTGGCGATACACGCTCATCACCGGGCTGGTGCCGGGCCTGCTCATTTTGGCACTGGTGCCGTTCGTGCCCGAGTCGCGGGTGTGGTCCGAGCGGCGGCGGGCGGGCACGCTCAGCCGGCCGAGCTTCGGCGCCCTGTTCGCCCCGCAGTTCCGCCGCGTCACGCTCGTCGCCACCGCCCTCAGCGCGGCGGCGTATGCCTCCGCGTTCGGGGCGTTGCAACTCACACCCACCCGCATCGCCCCCGGATCGCCGTTGATGCACGACCAGCGGGAAATCCTCGACCCCCTGCAAGAAGAGGCGACCGACCTGAACAGACAGTTGAGCGACGCGAAGGGGCGGTTGGAAATCGCGTTCACTCGAGTGCCGGGGTTGATGGAGAAAATGGCCGAGCGGGACGCCGTGCGGCGGGACATCCGCAAGCTGCGGGACAAAGAGTTCAACCTGAAGGAGGAGGGGAAAGACGCGGCCGAAGTGACCGCCGAGATCGACCGCATCACCAAAGCCACCATCCCGCCACCCACCGAGTCGAGCAAAAAATTGGCCGATCTGGTCAAGGACGACCCGGAGGCGAAGGCCACCGCCGCCGACTACGAGAAGGCGTTGAAGGCGCTCGCCGACAACCGCGGGAAGCAGCGGAAGGCCGACAAGGAAGTGCGGGAGTTCGGCGAGCAGTCGCAGTTCTGGCAGGAAACGGGCGGGCTGGTCGGGCGGATCCTGCTGGCCGTGCTGCTGGTGGTGATCGCCAGCAAGGGGTGGCTGCTGCGGCTGTTCATTATCCCCGGCCTGATCGCCTTCCCGATCACGTACCTGTTCCTGTTCAAGCAACAGCCGGACTGGTTCGTGTACGGGGTGTTCGTGTGCGGGCTGGCGACGGTGGCCCAGTTCAGCTACTTCGGCGAGTACCTGCCGAAGATGTACCCGCTGCACCTGCGAGGCACCGGCGGCAGCTTCGCCACCAACGTGGGCGGACGGATGATCGGCACCAGCGGGTCGTTCATCACGACCAACCTGCTGGCACCGCTGATGCCCGCGGCGAGCACGTTCGAACGGGTCGCACTGGCGGCCGGCATCGTCGGCGTGAGCGTCTACGTGATCGGCCTTGGGCTGTCGTTCTTCCTGCCGCAGAAGCCGGCGGCGGAGGAGTGACCGACAGGGCGAGCCGAGCGGCGTGAGCCGCCGGGTTGTTGCGAAGGACACCC
>JANNDF010000153.1:0-2161 GCA_031387445.1 Planctomycetia bacterium | reverse complement strand
CACCCTGACTGGAATTTCGGTTGGTGGAATAATGGTATACTATCCGATTTGCCCGACGATGGGAAACTCCGTTGGCCGAAAACGTCGCCGCCCGGCCACAGGGGTGGCCGGGCGGGTCGGTGGTATCGAGGTGTTCGTCTTGCCGTCACTCGCCGCACAGGCTCTCGTTCAGCTTGGCCAGCGCCTCGCTCTCGATCTGCCGCACCCGCTCGCGGGTCAGGCCGAGGGACTCGCCGATCTCCTTCAGCGTCCGCGGCTCCTCCTCGTTCAGGCCGAACCGCATCCGCAGCACCGTCGCCTCCCGCTGGTCCATCTTGTCCAGCAGCACCAGCACGTGCTTCAGGTCGTCGCTCTCCACCATCTCGGTGTCCGGCGACTTGCTGCGGTTGTCCATCAGCATCTCGTCGATGCTCCACCCCGGCTCGCCCGCCTGTTCGGTCTGCGGCGCGCTGTTGTACACGCGGATCGCCTTCTTGATGATGTTCAGCTTCTTCTTCGGCAGGCCGAGCAGCTTGGCGATCTCCTCCGGGGTGGGCGGACGGCCCAGCTCGTCGGTCAGCTTGTTCGTCGCCCGCCGCCACTTGGACAGCAGCTCCACCATGTACGCCGGGATGCGGATGGTCTTGGCCGTGTTCACCAGCGCCCGCTTGATGCTCTGCTTGATCCAGTAGCTGGCGTAGGTGCTGAACCGCGTGTTCATGTTCGGGTCGAACCCCTCGACCGCCCGCAGCAGGCCGAGGTTCCCTTCCTCAATCAGGTCTTGCAGGGCCAACCCCTTGCCGGTGTATCCGCGTGCTATGTTGACTACCAGACGCAGGTTGGCGCGCACCATCTGGTCGCGGGCCGCGGTGTCGCCCACCTCAATGCGGCGGGCGAGATCCTTCTCCTCGTCGGCCGTCAACAAGGCGGTCTCATTGATTTCACGCAGGTAGGTCTCCAACGGCGACTGGGCGGCGTCGGATCGGAAGCGGCGGAGTCGAGACATGCGGTTGCGTCCTGTCGTCGTGAGAGCGGGCACGGCGTCGGCGGGCACGCAGGCACCACCGCCTCAGGTCCGATTTTCGTTATCGACCGCGGAACCCACGATCCGGCAAAATGCCGGGTGAGTCAACGGTCTGTTGGCGAATCCGTGGCAGCAGGGCAAGGACAACCCGGACAACCGACACACGGCGGCGAGTTCTGGGGCGTCGGCTGTTTCCGTGTGTGGGCGGAAACTTATAGGACGTCATCTGCCAAGTGCAAATTCTCTTCCGCCCCTGACGAATGCGGCAGCCGTGTCGGATTCGCGGACGGCATTATTTACGCCGACTTTACAGTTGGAATTGTCAGTTGCCGCGGACATTCTCCGGCTTTCTGTTCTCAGCCTGTCGGAATTCTGGTCATAGAGAAAATCGTGCCGGCGGAGCCGAAACTCCGGCCCGGAGTTCAAAACCAGCCGTTGAACAGGGCGGCGGCGACGAGAACGTAGGCCAACAAGGTGATGATCGCTCCGATGACCAGGGCGGACCACGTGAGGCCGGCACCGTCCGGGTCCATCCGCTCGGCGTGCATCGCCTTCAGGTCGCCGACGGCCAGCACCACCGCCAGCGGGGCGACGATGAGCGGGAAGCAGAGGAGGCTGCCGATGGCCAGCGCGAGCAACTTTCCGCCACGGTGCGGGGCGTAGGTCTTCCCTTCGCCCCAGCGGGGCCGACCGCCGCGGCGGTTCGGCCCGTCGAGCGGCTCTCCGCAGTGCTTACACTTGACGGCCGCGAGCGGGACGACGCCGTCGCACTCCGGACAGTGCTGCTCGTCGGCACGGGAGGCCCGCGGCGGGGCGGCGGCGGGGTGTTTCGATGGGGCCGAGAGCGGAACGGTGGTGAAGGTGTCGGGCGCCTGCTCGCCGCACATCTGGCAGGCCGGGCTGCCCTTCTTGACGGGCGACCCGCACTCGCCGCACCGCACGGTGTCGAACACGTCGCCGCAGAACCAGCAGTTGGTGGCATCCAGACGGATCGGCTTGGCGCAGTTCGGGCAGGGCTTGGTGGTGCTGTACGGCGGCATCGGGCGTCCCCGGCGGGTCCGGGAATGATACTCGTCAATGCCAGTGGCCGCGGGTGGCGGGGGGGGGCGGGGGGGGGGGGGCCCCCCCGCGCCCCCCCGGCGGGCGGCCCCCCCCCCG
>JANNDF010000131.1:0-5185 GCA_031387445.1 Planctomycetia bacterium | reverse complement strand
CGCGGCTACTTGCGAAGTTCCGCCCCGTACACCGCCGCCGCCCCCAACTCTTACTCGATTCGGAGCAGTTGGTTGTACTTGGCGATGCGGTCGGTGCGGCTGGCGCTGCCGGTCTTGATCTGCCCGCAGTTGGTGGCGACGGCGAGGTCGGCGATGGTCGTGTCTTCCGTCTCGCCGCTGCGGTGAGACAGGATGGCCGTGAACTTGTTCCGCTTGGCCATCTCGACCGCTTCGAGCGTTTCCGTCAGCGTGCCGATCTGGTTCACCTTCACCAGGATGCTGTTCCCGCACCCTTCGGTGATCCCCCGCTTGAGGCGGGTGGTGTTGGTCACGAACAGGTCGTCCCCCACCAGTTGCACCCTGCCGCCGAGTTTGGCAGTCAGCTTCTTCCACCCGGCCCAGTCGTCCTCGCTCAGCCCGTCTTCGATGCTCACGATGGGGTACTTGTTGCACAGCCCGACCCACAGGTCGATCATCTCGTCGCTCGAAATCACCTTGTCCGGGGCGCTCTTGAAGAAGCAGTACCCTTCCTTGCCCTTGTGCTTGGCTTCCTCGTACAGTTCGGTGCACGCGGGGTCGAGGGCGAACGCCACCTGATCGCCCAGCTTGTAGCCCGCCTTCTCGATGGCCGTGCTGATGGTGGCCAGCGCCTCGTCGGCGCTCGGGATGTTCGGGGCGAACCCGCCCTCGTCGCCGACGGCCGTGTTCAGGTGCTTGTCGTGCAGCACCTTCTTCAGGCTGTGGAACACCTCGGCCCCCATCCGCAGGGCCTCGCGGTACGTCGGCGCGCCGACGGGGACGATCATGAACTCCTGGAAGTCCACCGTGCTGTCGGCGTGCTTGCCGCCGTTGAGCACGTTCATGAGCGGCACCGGAAGCGTGACCGCGTTCGCCCCGCCGATGTACCTGTAGAGCGGCAGGCCGGCCACCTTCGCCGCCGCGTGCGCCGCCGCCATGCTCACGCCCAGGATGGCGTTCGCCCCGAGTTCGCCCTTGTTCGGCGTGCGGTCCTGCGCGAGCATCGCCCGGTCGATGGCCACCTGATCCGACACGCCCATCCCGATCAGGGCTTTGGCGATCGGCCCGTTCACGTTCGCCACCGCCTGGAGCGTGCCCTTGCCGCCGTAGCGGGACTTGTCGCCGTCTCGCAGTTCGACCGCCTCGTGCGCGCCGGTGCTCGCCCCGCTCGGCACGGCCGCCCGGCCGAGCGTGCCGTCGCTCAGGATCACGTCGCACTCGACGGTCGGGTTGCCGCGGCTGTCCAGGATTTCGCGGCCGCGGACGTGGGTGATCTTCGGAGCGGTCATCGCGGATGGGTTCCAGTGGGGGGAGTGGTGAGGTTGGGATACGGTCGCGGAAGGGGGATTCAAGATTTCACCGCCGAGGGCACATGAGGGCACGAGAGGGAAGACAGAAGAGTGTTCACCGCAGAGGGCGCGGAGGGCGCAGAGACAAGAAAACAGAGAGCTTGGAAGGAATCGAACTTCGCCTCACTCCCTGCTCTCTTCTCCGCGCTCTCTGCGCCCTCTGCGGTGAAATCTGCTCTCACTCTTCTGCATCCTCTCGTGCCCTCATGTGCCCTCGGCGGTGAATCCTCTTCCCGCTTCCCCCGTATCATTCCACAATGACGGTCCATTCGCCCGACCAATCGCTCTGGAAGCGGGTGCTCCTGCTCGCCCTGCCCACCCTCGCCCAGCAAGGGCTGCTGTTCGTCATCCAGGTGTACGACCAGTGGCTCGCCCGCGACTACTCGGCCGACCACCGGGCCGCCCTCACCAACGCCAACTACCTGTACTGGTTCGCGTCGAGTTACAGCATCGTCGTCAGCGTCGGGGCGACCGCGCTGGTCGGCCGGTGCGTGGGGGCGGGCGACTGGGCGCTGGCCAACCGCGCGGCCGCACAGACGGTGTGGTTGGCCCTGGCGTTCGGCCTGCTGGCGGCCGTCGCCGCGGTGGTCGGCCTGCCGTTCCTGCTGCCGCTGCTCAATCTGGGCCAGGTGCCGGCCGAAATCGCCGGCCGCTACCTGCTGCCGCTGGCCGTGGTGTTCCCACTCCAACTGCTGATGACCGGCGGCGTGGCCTGCCTGATCGGGGCGGGCGACACCCGCACCGGCCTGTGGGTGCTGGGCGGCGTGACCGCCGTGAACGTGCCGGTGGCGTGGGCGTGCAGCTCCGGCGGGGATCCGAACATGCCGGACAGTTTCACCGGCATCGCGGTGGGCACGGCGTGGAGTTACGCGGCCGGAGGGGTGGCCGTGCTGGTGCTGCTCGTCCGCGGGCGGTCGGGGCTGCGGCTGACGCTGCCCAACCTGCGGCCGGACTGGGCGATGCTGTACCGCCTGCTGCGGGTGAGCGTGCCGGCGGCGTTCGACGCCCTGTCGGTGGCGTGCTGCCAGTTGCTCTTCCTGAGCATCGTCAACCGGCTGGGGGTGGCGGAGTCGGCGGCGCACAACATCGCCCTACGGTGGGAGTCGCTGGGGTATCTGGCCGGCGGGGCGTTCGCGCCGACGGCCATGTCCCTGGTCAGCCAGAGCCTGGGCCAGCGTCGGCCGGACCTGGCGGAGCGGGGCGGGTGGATGGCGTTCGGCATGGGGGCGACGGCGATGACGGTCATGGGCGTGCTCTTCTTCGCCTTGGCCGAGCCGATGTGCCGGGGGATGACCAAGGACGACCATGAGGTGGAGTTGGCCGTCGGGGCGCTGCGGCTGATCGCGTTCGCCATGCCGGCGGTGGCGGCGTGGATCATCCTGACGGCGGCGCTGCGGGCGGCCGGTGACACCCGCGTGCCGGTGCTCATCAGTTGGGTCGGCTTCCTCGGGGTGCGGCTGCCGCTGGCCATGTGGCTGACCGGCAAAACGCCCGTGGACGGGTGGGAGATGAGCGGGCCGGGGTGGGGCCTGTACGGGGCGTGGGTGGCGATGGTGACGGACCTGTACGTCCGCGGGCTGCTGTTCGTGTGGCGGTTCGTGTCCGGGAAGTGGAAGACCATGCGGGTGTGAGGCGACCCCGGCGGCCCTGGAACCGCCCGCGTGAGCGGGCTGGGTGCCGCCGCCACACCCGGCCGGCTGACGCCGGCGGTTCCAGGAAATGAGGCCGGCCGCGGAGGTTGCCCCCCGCGGCCGGTGCATCGTCTCAGTTCAGGTCAGGCTTAGTTGCAGCCGCAGCCGCGGTTGAACAGCCCGCCGAACCCGCTGAACAGCTTGCCGCTGAACAGGCCTTTCTTCGCGCCGCACCCGCCGGTCACAACCGCCGGGGCCGACACGCCGCACCCGCCGCAGGTGCTGACCGCCGGGGCGGCCATGCCGCACCCGCCGGTGGTGGCGGTGTACACCGGCACCTGGATGGTTTCGGTCACCGCTTCGGTGACGTAGGTGGTCACCGGGACGGTGCTCACCACCGGCACCACTTTGCACTCCTGGCGGGTGGCGGTCACCGTTTCCGTGGTGTAGGTCGTGACCGGCACCTGGACGGTTTCAGTCACCGTCTGCTGCTGCATGACGGTGGTGTTGACCGTCTGGCACTCGGTGACGGTCTGGCAGGCGTAGCTCACCGTCGGGGCGGAGACGGCCGTGCCGCACCCGCCGCACCCGACGCTCACCGCCGGGGCGCCGCACGGGCTGCCGCACCCGCCGGTCACGCTCACCGGGGCCGCGAAGCCGGCGGTCGTGCCGCACCCGCTCATCACCGGCACCATCACCCGCTTCTGCACCATCACCTGCTGGGCCACCACCGTCGGCACGCAAACCACCCGGTTCACCTGCTGGGTGGTCATGGTGGTGACCGGCCGGCTCACCTGGTAGGTGTACGGGACGGCGACCACTTCTTGCTTGTAGGTGGTCACCTGCTGCTGGGTGACGACCGGCTTCGACACGTACCGGGTGACGGTCTGCGTGGTCATGGTGACGGCCGGGGCAGCCACCGGGCCACACCCGCCGACCGCAACCACGTCCATCCCGCACCCGCCAACCGGCGCCGCGGGGGCACAAGGGGTGGAACAATTGTTGCCGCGCCCGCCGAGCAGCCGACCGCCGAAGGCGGAAGCCGAATCAGCCGACGTGACCAGCCAGGCCGCCGCGCCCAGAACCGCTGCTGCAAACACTCGACGCTTCATCAGAGTTCTCCAGACGGGATAACCGGACCGGACTCGCACGGTACGCCCTTGCGAGATCAAACCATTCCGATTTTTCGCGCCAGACAGCCCTCGAGGGCGAAATTTCCCAGACCGCCTAGCGCGCCCAATTGCCCGAAAAGATAGAAACCACCCACGCCACCGACAACATAAACTTCACCATACCAGCAATTTTTTTGCAGCAGCGTGGAACGATTGTCCCGGTGAAGCCGACTGGTGGCAGTTGGGCGGGCAGTCCGTAGGATGGGTTTCGACCGGCCAACACGGACGACCGGCACTCCCGTTTATACACCGAGAACCCGGACATGACTCGCACCCTCTCACTGTTCGCCGTCGCCGCGCTGCTCGCGGCGCCGGTCGTCGCCGAGGACAAGAAGGACTCCAAAGAGGACGGCTGGATTCAACTGTTCAACGGCAAAGACTTCACCGGTTGGAAACTGCCCGACCCGCCGAGCAGTCAGTTCAAGGCGATGAAAGAGGTGAAGGACAAGGACGGCAAGGTGACGGAGTTCATCGGGGTGGGGAAGGACGACAAGGAAGTCACCCTGTGGAAGATCAAGGACGGGGTGATCGTCGGCGGCGGGCCGATGAGTCACCTGTACACGGACACGGAGGCGGACGACTTCCACCTGCGGGTGGAGGTGAAGATCAACGACAAGGGGAACAGTGGCATCTTCTTCCGCGCCGGCCTGCGGCCGGGCGTGCCGAAGGGGTACGAGGCGCAGGTGAACGCCACCGGCGGCGACCCGATCAAGAGCGGCTGCCTGTACCCGAACGGCGAGTTCAAACTGGACAAGTTCAAGAAGGAGATCTGCCTGGTGATGGACAAGGCGACTCACAAGGCGGACGAGTTCTTCGTCGAGGAGGTGATCTGCGTGGGCGACGAGATCACCATCAAGGTGAACGACAAGGAGACGCTCAAGTGGAAGGACCCGAACAAGACGTTCACCAAGGGGCACTTCGCCATCCAGGGGCACGACCCCGGCAGCGTGATGACGTTCAAGAAGGTGGAGTACAAGGCGATCAAGAAGTGAGCCTGCTGGCGAACGGCGCGACG
>JANNDF010000123.1:0-2764 GCA_031387445.1 Planctomycetia bacterium | reverse complement strand
GGGGGGGGGGGGGATGGGGCGCTTGGGGTGGGCGCGCTGTGTGGGGGTGACCCCCGGCTGTGTTGCGGGGGGTGTTGTGTCCAACCACCCCGGGCACCACTGCCGGGGTTCGCCGGTCAATCCAGGTAGCGGAACTCGGCGGTGGAGAACAGCCCTTGCATGAGGGTGGTCCAGGCCAGCCGTTCCACGTCGTTGCCGCGGGGGGCACCAGGGCCACCGAAGCCGCCGGGACCGCCGGGGCGGAACCCGCTGCCGACGTTTCGCCCTTCCGTCTTTTTGAACTTGGTCATGAAGCTCGTGGCGGCGTTCTCTTCTTTCGTCGTCGGCAGCCGGCCGAGGGCCATCTTGAACGCCTGCTGAATCTTCTCCGTCTCGCTGTCATACTTCTTCAGCTTCTGCGCCGCGGCGTCGGCCCAGCCGATCACCTTCGGGCTGTTCATCATGTACAGCCCCTGGGCCGGGACCGAGGTGTCGTCCCGCGCCCCGCTCACCAGGCTGGCGTCGGGGAAGTCGAACAGTTCCAGCGCCTCCGGCACGTTCTCCCGCACGATGGGCATGTAGACGCTCCGCTTGTTCGTGTCCATGCCGCCCGCCCCCATGCCCATGAACCGGCCGAGGAACTGGGCGGTGCCGGCCAGCTTGGCCACCGGCGAGCCGTCCGCCGGCTTGGTGTCCAGGTCGCCACTCACAGCCAGCATGGCGTCGCGGATTTCCTCCGCGTCGAGCCGCCGCGTGCTCATCCGCCACAGTTGCACGTTGTCCGGGTCGATGGCGTGGTTGGCGGTGCTGTGCTCCGAACTCAGCCGGTAGGTGTGGCTGAGCACCAGTTCACGAACCAGCTTCTTGGTGCTCCACCCCTGCTTGGTGAAGGTGCTGGCCAGGTAGTCCAGCAGTTCCGGGTGGCTCGGCTTCTGCCCGGTGGTGCCGAAGTTGTCCGGGCTGGTGACCAGCCCTTTGCCGAACAGGTGCAGCCACACGCGGTTGACGTACACGCGGGCGGTCAGCGGATTCTGCGCGCTCGCCACCCAGTCGGCCAGTTCCTTCCGCCCGCTGGTGCCGCGGGGGATCTTCACCCCGGCGTTGCCGAGCACTTGTACGAATCCGCGGGCCACCGTCTCGCCCGTCTTGTCCACTTCGCCCCGCAGGTGAATCGGCATGTCCTTGGTGAAGGTGCGGTCGCCCACCGCCATGGCGATCTTCTTGTGCTGATTGTCGGTGTCGTACTGCTCGATCTGACTTTCCAGTACGCCGATGCGGGTGACGAGGCCGACCAGCCGGATGTTCACCTCCATGCTCTTGCGGCCTTCCTCGATGGCCTCGTCCCGCTGCTTCTTCAGGTCGGTCAGTTGGTCGCGGAGCTTGGTCACTTCGGCCTTGCTCAGCGTCGGGCCGACGGGCACGTCGGCCGCGTCGGGCAGCTTGGCCGCCGGGATGCCGCCCCGGCCGCCGACCGTACCGGCGTTGCCGATCTTCAGCTCGGTGCTGGTGAAGATGCCGGCGATGGCGTAGTAGTCCTTAGTCGGGATGGGGTCGAACTTGTGGTCATGGCAGCGGGCGCACGCCACCGTCAGGCCGAGCATCCCCTGGCTGAAGGCGTCGATCATCTCGTCGGCCACGTCCAACTCGAACTGTTTGCGGTTCCGCTCGTTGTGCGACTTCGGCCCCATCGCCAGGAAGCCGGTGGCGATGGTCTTGTTCGCCTTGTCGGTGTCGTTCTTGGCGTCCAGCAGGTCGCCGGCCAGTTGCTCCTTGAAGAACTGGTCGACGGGCATGTCGGCGTTGAACGCCTTGATGACGTAGTCGCGGTACCGCCAGGCGTGCGGATAGAACACGTTCTGCTCTTTGCCACTGCTCTCGGCGTACCGGGCCACGTCCAGCCAGTGGCGGCCCCACCGCTCGCCGAAGGCGGGGCTGGCCAGCAGTTTGTCCACCAGCTTGGCGTAGGCGTCGGGCGAGGTGTCTTTCAGGAAGGCGTCGATGTCGGCGGGTGTCGGCGGCAGGCCGGTCAGGTCGAACGTCGCGCGGCGGATGAGCGTCCGCTTGTCGGCGTCGGCCACGGGGGTCAACTTCTTGTCGGTCCACCCGGCCGCGACGAACGCATCGACCGGACTTGTCGCCCACGCGGTCGCCTTCGGCACGGTCGGCTCTTTGACGGGTTGGAACGCCCAGTGGTCTTTGCCCTTGCTCGGGTCGGCGGCCACCTTCACGTCCGGCTTGCCGCCGGCGTCCTTCCGGGGGTCGATGGCTCCGTCGTTGACCCACTTCTCGAAGTCGGCGATCACGGCGTCGTCCAGCTTGCCCTTCGGCGGCATCAGCTTCATCCCGCCGCTCGCCTTCAGCGCCGCGATCAGCGGGCTTTTCTTGGCGCTGCCGGCCACCACCGCCGGGCCGCTGTCGCCGCCCGCCTTCAATCCCGCCGCGGTGTCCAGTTTCAACCCGCCTTTTGCCCCCTTCGGGGTGTCCACGCTGTGGCAGGAATAACACTGTGCCACCAGAACCGGGCGGATTTTGTTCTCGAAAAAGCGGGCCTGGTCGTCGGCGGTCGGCTTGTCGGCGGCGAGGCTCACCCCGGCGAGTAGCAGCGCGGCGGGGATCGCGAGTCGGCGGGCGGGCATGGACGGCCCTCGGCGAGTAGTGTGTCAAACGACATGCTAACACACACCCGAACTGGGCATTACATGAGAATGGGGTGAGGGTGGCATTCAACCCCAACGGGGTTGTTCTTCCAGCCCAGGGTTGAGGACCGAAGGTCCGACACCCTGGG
>JANNDF010000112.1:0-2497 GCA_031387445.1 Planctomycetia bacterium | reverse complement strand
GGGGGGGGGGGGGGGCGGGGTACGCCTGTGCCAAACCCTACCTGGCTAGGGCGCTCCCCCCCCCCGCGGCGGGCCGCGACCCCCCGCCGCGAATAGCACGGCGGGTCGTCGCGGCCCTGTGTTTTTTGGATGCGATCGCGTTTCAATCGAGCCTATTGCGATCCCCGCTCGACCCGCCCTACAAAGAAGTCACTGATTCCGGATCACGCGGCGGATGTCCACGGGCTTCTTCAGTTTGCCGTCATCGGCCGGCTGTTCCATCAGCTTCGCCACGACCTCCTTGCCCTTCAGCAACTTGCCGACGACGACGAGGTCCGCCTTGCCGGCGTCCGGCTTGTCGCCGCTGAACACCACGAACCCCGTCACACCACTGTCGTCGCGGACCAGCGCGACGGTGCCGTCTGTGACGGTGGCCACCTCGCTGGCCGGCAGCTTGTCCAACTTCAGTTCCTTCGCCCACTTCTTCTTCCAGTCGGCGCTTACCGTCGCCCACGCCCCGCCGCCGCTCACCTTGTCGAAGTGCCCGGAGTGGAACCCGCCGTCGAGCGCGATCTTCACGAAGTTGGTCGCCGCCGCTTTGGACTTCTTCGCGTCCAGTTCCACCTCGAAATCGCCGAGGCCGGATTGCACCACCAGCACCGGCTTGTCGCCCAGGTCCGAATCCCGCCAGCGGAAGGTGGGCACGTCTTTCGGGTCGTAGGCCTTCAGGTGGGCGCGGTCTTCGGCCTTGCGGTCTTTCGGCTTCGAGTACCGCCACTCCTTGTCGCCGAACACCTCCTCGCACAGCTTCGCCAGTTCCTTGTCGTACTCCTTCAGTTTGGCCCGCGTGCGGACCTGGTTGTGCAACGCATCCGGCGGGGCGTTGTCGTCGAACCAGTCTTGCACCCCTTCGGCCCAGTACTCGCCGGCGTTCGTGGCGGCGTAGGTGTTCTTCCACAGTTCGCGGTCCATCGCCGCCTTGTAGGCGTCCTTCAGCCGCTTGTCGAACGTCGGATCGACCTTGTTCAGCCCGGTGCCGTGGATGGCGTGGGCGAACTCGTGCAGGAAGATGTTCTCGTTCGGGTACGGGTCGCGGCGGAAGTTGAGCAGGTTCTCTTCGGCCCCGCTCACCACCGGCACGCGGGGGGTGGCGCCCAGCCCGCGGGCGCGGCGGTCCCAGTACAACTTCGGCCTCATGTTGACCTGTTCGGGCAGGTCGGTCGTGAACTCGTCCTTCGCCATGATGACCGCCCGCACGTTCTGCTTGGCCATCGCCTCCAGCAGGTCTTTGCGGCCGTCGAGCATCTTCCGCACGACCCACGCGGCTTCGGCCAGGGCGTCGTCGCTCACCTTCTTGGAGCCGAGAATTGGTAGCCCGTCGGCGTCCACGTACTTCTCGTAGAATTGGTCGAGCTTCAGCTTCTCTTTCAGCTTTTCGGGCACCGGGTCGGCGGCGGAGGCGGCACCAACGGCGAGCAGGACCACGGCGAGCGTGCGACGGAACATGACGCGATCCCGTGAGGAATGACCGGCATTCTAACGATCCGCTTGAGCTTTGCCGCACTTCGGGGTACTCTTTCAGAACGACGGACCCCCGCCCCCGCGCCGCCGGCGCTCGCCGCATCACTCTCCCGGTTCTTCTGCATGAGTTGCCCGCTGCCACCACTGGCCGGATTGACGGGGTGTATCCTCGCGGTCGTGTTCGCCAGCACCACACTCGCGGCGGACGTGTTGAAGGCCACTCCCGCGGAAGTGACTCTCGACGGCCCGGAATCGACGCACCAACTGCTCGTCAGCCGCGGCACCACCGATCTGACGCATCGTGCGAAGTACGACGTGGCCAATGCCGCCGTCGCCGGCGTCACCGCCCGCGGGCTGCTCGAACCGCGAGACGAGGGCACGACGGACGTTCGCGTTCAACTCGACGGCCAGACGGCAACGGTGAGGGTGATCGTGAAGGGAGTGAAGGCCCCGGCCCCGGTGTCGTTCGAGCAGCAGGTGATGCCGCTGCTCACGAAGGCCGGGTGCAACAGCGGCGGGTGTCACGGCAAGGCAGAGGGGCAGAACGGGTTCAAGTTGAGCGTGTTCGGCTTCGACCCGGAAGCGGACCACAAGGCGATCACGGCCGAGAGCCGCGGGCGGCGGGTGTTCCCGGCGGCGCCAGAAAACAGCCTGCTGGTGATGAAGGGCACCGGCCGCACCCCACACGGCGGCGGGAAAAAGTTGCACGAGGAGACGCTGCCGTACAAACGGCTGGTGAGGTGGATCGCCGAAGGGACGAACCTGCGCACCGAGACCGCACCGCCGGTGGCGAGCATCGAAGTCGAGCCGACCGATCAAGTGCTACCGCTCGGCGGCTCGCTGCAACTGCGGGTGACGGCCATCGACGCCCGAGGGCAGCGGCGAGACGTGACCGCCGAGACCGAGTTCGAGTCGAACACCACCACCATCGCCGGTGTGGACCGCGGCGGGTTCGTACAGGCGGCACAGAGTCCGGGTGAGGCGGCCATCCTGGTGC
>JANNDF010000106.1:0-1252 GCA_031387445.1 Planctomycetia bacterium | reverse complement strand
GGGGGGGGGGGGGGGGCCCCCCCCCTGTTGGCCCACCCCCACCCGGGGGGCCCCCCCCCCCCCGCTCGCCGGGAAAATCGGGCCGTTACGCCCCCTGCTGGATAGCCCGGCGGAAGTAGTCCAGCCCGCGGTCCAGGTCGGTCGCCTCGGCCCGCGACTCGACCAGTGCCCGCGCACGCAGCAGCAGTTCGCTCTTGTGGATCGGCTTGGTCATGAAGTCGTCGGTGCCGGCGTCGATGGCACGCTCGATGTCGTTCGCCTGGTCCAGTGCCGTCACCATGAGCACGCCGATGCCACGAGTCGCGGCGTCGGCCCGGAGTTTCTTGCACACCTCGAACCCGCTCAACTTGGGCATCATCACGTCGAGCAGGATCACGTCCGGCATCCACTCCTTCGCCAGGGCGAGCGTCTCTTCGCCGTTCGCGGCCAACTTGGTGTCCCAGCCGGTGCCGTCCAGGTACGCTTCGAGCAACTCGGCGTTCTGCACGTTGTCGTCGGCAATGAGCACGCGGGGCATGGCGGGAGTCTCGCGGGGAAAGGGTATTGTAGTGCTCTGCTCGCTCCGCGAGCGGTCTTCGGAACCCGCTCGCGGAGCGAGCAGAACACTACAGTTGATTCTCACCGCCGGTGAGCAATCCCAACGGCCCGCCGAGGCAGCCGTTCCATGCCATCACGACCGCCCAGTGTACGGCCACGCACTGCCAGAAGGATCCGCCGCGGGTGTACACCACCACCAAGCAAACGCCGAGCAACCCGGCCAGGGTGAGGAACCGCCAGTCGGTGAACAGTGGCCACACCTGCGGGAAGAACAGGGCGGCGTTGAGCGGGTGCCAGGCCACGAAGAGGATCACGCTGACCACGGCCGACAGGCGGGGCGTGCGGTGTTCCGACGGGTGCGGCAGCAGAAGCGCCCGGAACAACAACTCTTCGCCGAGACACGGGACGACCACTGCCACCAGCGCGAACACTGCCAACCGCAGCCAGGAATCGGGCAGCGAAAACGTGAACAGGCCGGAGGCGAAGCCGAACGGCACCGCCACTAGCGCGAACACGCTGAGTGCGATGACGGTTGCAACCCACGCACGGGCCGTGGGGCGGGTGGTGAATGCCAGGGCAATTCGGCGGAGGCCCAGGCGGAACAAGGCATGTTCTCCGCGGCGCGTGGGTCGGCGCGACGGATGCCGTCGCTAGACCCACCCTACTGGAGCTTCCAGTCTCAACGTGTGGGTCGGGGAAAGTCGCTGCCCGCTCC
>JANNDF010000105.1:0-4444 GCA_031387445.1 Planctomycetia bacterium | reverse complement strand
CGGCCCCCCCCCCGTCCTCGCCGGTCTTTTGTTCTACCACCAAATCCCTCCCCCCCCCCCCGCCGGCCCCCGCTCACACTCCCCCCCAACACGCCCCCCCCCGCCGGGGGGCCGCGCGGCGACGTCACTTCGTCGGCCCGGTGCCGATGTACTTGTCCAGCCAGCCGAACACCTCCTTGTGCCACAGTTTCGCGTTCTGCGGCTTCAGCACCCAGTGGTTCTCGTCGGGGAAGTACACCAGTCGGGTGGGCACGCCCTTCTGCCTCAGCGTGTTGTAATACTCCAGCCCTTGCGTGACCGGCACGCGGTAGTCCTTCTCGCCGTGCAGCACGATGGTCGGCGTCTTGAAGTTGGCGGCGAACCGCTGGGCCGTCTGCTTGTCCACCTTTTCCAAATCCGACCACGGGAACGCGCCGAGCGACCGCTCGCGGCCCTTCACCACGTCCGACGCCATCTGACCGTGGTAGGTGTACACCCCGGCGTGGCAGATGTACGCCTTGAACTTGTCAGTGTGCCCGTTCAGGTACGCCACCATGTACCCGCCGTAGCTGCCGCCGGCGGCGGCCATGCGGTCCTTGTCGATCCACGCCTGCTTCTCGAACCAGTCGGTCGCCTTCAGGATGTCGGTCATCGGCTTGGTGGCGTAGTCGCCGGTGATGCTGTCGGCGTACTTCTGGCCGTACCCGCTGCTGCCGTGGAAGTTGACCACCGCGACGACGTACCCGCGGGCGGCCCACAGGTGCGGGTTCCAGCGGAAGCTGAACTCGCTCATGATGCCGTTGTGCGGCCCGCCGTGGATCATCTGCACCAGCGGCCACTTCTTCTTCGGGTCGAAATCGGGCGGGTAGAAGATCCACATCGGCACGCTGGCGTCGCCGCTGCCCTTGACCTTGGTGAGTTCCACCTTGCCGAGCTTCCACTGCTTGGTGATGTCGTCGTTGAAGAAGGAGATCTTCGACGGCTCTTTCATGCCAGGGCCATGGGCGTACACCGTCGGCGCCTCATTGAAGCTGTTCCGCAGGTACACCCCGAGGCGGGTCGTTTTGGCGAAATCAATGGAGCGCTCGGACACCTCCGTCTTGTCGGTGGTCGGTTTGCCGTCCTTCGCCGACGCGAAGAAGATGCGGACGTACCCGGCGTCCTCGGCCTCGAACGCGATCCGCTCGCTGTCAGGAAGCCATTTCGGGTTACCGGCGGTGCGGTCGAGGTCAGCGGTCAACTCGCGGATTTCCTTTCGGCCGAGGCTGTCGGACACCATCAGCCGCTGGCGGTCGGCGTAGAAGAACTTGGTCGTCTGCCGCAGGAACGCGAGCTGCGAACCGTCCGGACTGAACACGGGGTTCGTATCGTTCGCGGGATTATCGGGGGTGATGTTCCTCGCTTTGACTTTCCCCTTCTCTTCAGTCAGGAACAGCAGGTACAGGTCGGAGTTGAAGTCGGTGCCGGGATCCTTCGACGAATCGGCAACTATGCAGAGCATGTTGCCGTCCGGCGACACGTCGTAATCGTTCTCGCTCGGCTGGGTCGGCGGCAAGTGCTTGCCGGTGCCAACGAGCAGGTTAAAGTGTTTGCCGTTGGCCGCGTCGATGGCGTACACCGTCGGCCGCTTGCCGTCGTACAGCCACTTGTCCCAGTAGCGATAAACGGCGTCGTCGATCACCACCGCTTTACGTTTGCTCTCCTTCTCCGCCTTCTCCCGCTTCTTGTGGTCGGCGTCATCGGGCGAATCGGGCCATGTCCAGCCGATGCAGTAGACGTGCTTTGAGTCGGCCCCCCACTTCAGCCCGCTCGGTGCCGTCGGTAGGTCGCTCAGTTTGCGGGCCTCGCCCCCACCAGGCGCGATGACGTACACCTGCGGGATTTCGTCGGTCCCCCGCTTGCTGGTGAACGCGATCAGTTTCCCATCGGGTGACCAACGCGGCCCGGAGTTCTTGCCCGTCCCGCTGGTGAGTTGTTTCTGCTCCTTGCCGTCGGTGCTCAGCAGCCACAGGTCGGAGGTGCTGTCGTCCTTCTCGGTGTCGTAGGTGGTCACTTCGACCACGCACCACTTGCCGTCGGGCGACACGCTCGGCGGGCCGAGGCGTTTGATGTTCCACAGGTCGTCCACGGTCATCGGCCGCGGGTCGGCGGCGAACGCCACCGACCCGAGCGCGAGCAGACCCACCAGCAGGCAGCGGTGCATGGGGTACACTCCGAGATGGGGAAACGGTTTCGCCGCGAGCGGCAGCGAGCCTGGGTACCAGGCTCGCTGCCGCTCGCCGCGAAGAGAGTGTACCGACGGTTCACATGGCCATGTAGACGGTCTTCACCTCGGTGTACAGTTGCAGGGCGTACTGCCCCAGCTCTCGGCCGATGCCGGACATCTTGAACCCGCCGAACGGGGCGCGGGCGTCGAACACGTCGTAGCAGTTCACCCACACCGTGCCGGCCTTCAGCGCGTTGCTCACGCGGATCGCCTTCTTCACGTCCTTCGTCCACACGGCGGCGGCGAGGCCGTAGAAGGTGCGGTTGCCCCGCTCGATCACCTCGGCCATGTCCTTGAACTTCAGGATGCTCATGACCGGCCCGAAGATCTCCTCTTTCGCAATCGTCATGTCGTCGTGAACGTCGGTGAACACGGTCGGTTCGACGAAGTATCCGTTGGCGTGGGTGGCGGCCAGACTCGACAGCGACTCCGACCCACCCACGAGCAGTTTCGCCCCTTCCCGGTTGCCGGCGTCGATGTACCCCCGCACCCGGTCTTGTTGCTCCTTGCTCACCTGCGGGCCTTGCTCGGTGTCCGGGTGGAACGGGTCGCCGAGCCGCCGGCCCTTCGCCTTCTTCGTCATCTTCTCGACGAACTCGTCGTACACCGCCTCTTCCACATACAGCCGACTGCCGGCCACGCAGCACTGCCCCTGATTGAAGAACAGGCCGAAGTACGCGCCCTCCACCGCGGCGTCGATGTCGGCGTCCGCGAACACGATGTTCGGACTCTTCCCGCCGAGTTCGAGGCTCACCCGCTTCAAGTTGCTCTGCGCCGCGGCCGTCATCACGAGTTTGCCGGTGGACGTTTCGCCGGTGAACGCGATCTTGTCCACGTCCATGTGCGAGGCGAGCGCAGCGCCGGCGGTCGGGCCGTAACCGGGCACCACGTTAATCACGCCGTCGGGGAAGCCGACCTCCTGGGCGAGTTCGGCCACCTTCAACGCGGTCAACGGGGTTTGTTCCGCGGGCTTGAGCACCAGCGCGTTCCCGCACGCCAGCGCCGGCCCCCACTTCCACGCCTGCATGAGAAGCGGGAAGTTCCACGGGATGATCTGGCCAACCACGCCGACCGGCTCGTGCCGCGTGTAGCAGAAGTAGTCGCCGTTCACGGGGATCGTCTGGCCGTGGTTCTTGTCGGCCCACCCACCGTAGTAGCGGTAGCAGTCGATGGTGAGCGGCAGGTCGGCGGCGAGGCTGTCGGCAATCGGCTTCCCGTTGTCGAGCGTTTCGAGTCCCGCCAACTCCGCGGCGTTGGCTTCCACCGCGTCGGCCAGCTTGCCGAGCAACCGTCCGCGCTCGCCGGCGTTCATCTTGCCCCACGACCCGTCCATCGCCTTGCGGGCGGCCTTCACCGCCAGGTCGATGTCGGCCTTGTCGCCTTCGGCCACGTCGCAGATGGTCTGCCCGGTCGCCGGGTTGACGGTGCTGAACGTCTTGCCCGACACCGAGTCGAGCCACTTGCCACCGATGAACAGCGGCTGTTGGGCCTTCACTTTCGGCGGGGTGATACGCGACTTGGCGGGAGCGGTGGCGGTGGTCATGAACGAGACTCCGTTCGCGGAGAGAGGAGAGAGTGGCGAACGGGGCCATTGGACGCGGGCAGTGCGGCCGTGTCAAGTTCCTGGGAGGTGGGAAGCGCCCTTCCCTCACATGAAATGCCGAACGCCCGGCGTAGCCGCCGGGCGATCGGGGGAGAGGGTGTCGAGTTGAGACATCCAATCGGGTACTGTTCTACCGCCCCAGTTGGACTTTGCCGGGCAGTCGGTCGGCGACTTTCGTCATGGCATCGAGGCGAGCCGACATGTTGGCCGGCTTCCCGCTCGCGGCCTTGCACTCACCGACGAACTCTTTGGCGAGGGTCAGGAGTTCGTCGTAGGTCGCCTTGTGCGATCCGACGGGGCGGTGGTTCGCCGCCTGGCTCTCGATTTCGGACACGAGCGTCTGGATCTGGTCCGCCGGTTCGCGGGACTTCTTGGCCCGCTGGATGGCGTCCATTGCGATCTGCTTGACGTCCTGTGCGTACATGTCGGCGTCTTTCGAGTTGTCCGTATACGGAGGTTCGGACTGGCCGCACGCCGAAAGGGCGAGGGTCAGGAGGAGGAGCGGCAGGATGCGGAGCAGGCGGGGCATGTCGGTGGGGGGGGGGTGGGGAACGAGTTCCTTAACTAACACGGGGTAAACGAACAAGCTAAAGTCG
>JANNDF010000088.1:0-6172 GCA_031387445.1 Planctomycetia bacterium | reverse complement strand
GGGAGGGCGCCAGTCGCTACTCGCGCCCTCCCTCACGGTCGGGCCTCTGTCGCTCACAGCCGGCGAGCTTCCGATACGCCGCCAGCACCGCCGCCCGCACCGGGGCCGCACGCCGGGTGAGTTCGCGCTGGGCGGTCACGTACTCCTCCCGCCCGTCCTTCGTCTCGATGCGGATGGGCGTGAACCCGAACTCGCTCAGGTCGTACGGGCTGGCCCGCATGTCCAATTCACGGGCTGATGCGGCCAACTCGAACGCTTCAGCGATCACCTCGCTCGCCACCCACGGGGCGAGTTTGTACGCGAACTTGTACAGGTCCATCGTCACGTGAACGCAGCCGGGCTGGTCGTGGTCGGTGGTCACGTCCCGGCTCAACTGCACGCGGTTGCGGGGGACGGCGGCGGGGGTGAAGAAGCGGAAGGCGTCGTAGTGTGTACACCGCAGCGGCATCGACTCGACGACCGGTTCCGCGGCGATGCGGAGCGGCACGCGGGAATGGCGGACGTCGTCGGTGCGGTACACCATCGCCCACTCGTGCAGGCCGAAGCAGCCGAACAGCGGCTCGCGGTCGCCGGTCGATTGCAGGTATCCAATCGCCCAACTCAGGTAGGCCCGTCGTTTCTCCGGGAACGTATCGGCGGGAAGCACCACTCCGCCGTCCACCTCGCGGAACAGGTGCGGCCAGTCCACGTCCGCGAGCGTGGCACCTTCGAGCAGCACGCCGACGCCCGGACTCCACCGCAGCAGGTGCGCCGCGCGGTACGAGTAGTACTCGAACAGGAAGTCGTAGACCGGGTGCTTGCGGCCGGAGCGGGCGACGCGATCCGCCGCCCGCGGGCCGACCCGCGTGCGGTGGGCGTCACGTCGTGTCCGCCAGTCGTCCACGTTCAACCGTTGCCCCACCGTCGCACCCTCGCGGCCGTTTCCCATACTGTAGTCGGCACGCCGACTCTGACCGCCCGCGGAGGGTGCCCGTGAACTGGCCTCGAATCCGCTGGGTGTACGTCGCCGTGTTCGTGGCTACTTGCGCCGGTGTGTCCGCCACTCCGCTGGTGCGGGAGTTCACCCTGCCGCAGCCGCTCTCGCTCCCGCTCTTCCCGACCGACCACCCGCCCACCGCCCGCGAGATGTTCAACATCGGCCCGGACGGGAACAAGGACTACACCCTCTGGTACCAGTACGGGCGGGTGGTGGCGGAGAGCCACCATTTCGAGGGCGGGCTGCCCCTGTACATCCCCGACCCGAAGATCGGCTTCCCGTTCCTCTACCCGCCGTTCGCGGCCGTCTGCCTCGCCCCGCTCACGGTGTTCGGCCCGCAGGTGATGACGGTGCTGCTGGTGCTGCTGAACGTGGTCAGCTTCGCCGCCGTCGTCGAGTTGAGCATCCGGGTCATCGACCCGACCGGGCGGGTGTCGCCGTGGGTGAGGCTGCTGCCGTCGGCCCTGTGCATCTTCTTCGTGTACGACGTGTTCCTGCTCGGCCAGCCGAACCTGGGGCTGCTCGCGCTGGTGCTCGGCGGGCTGGCCCTCGCCCGCGGCGGGCGGGGCTGGTGGGCCGGTGTGCCGCTCGCGGCGGCGACCGCCATCAAGGCGTTCCCGGTGGTGGTCCTGCTGTACCTGCTGTGGCGGCGGCAGTGGGCGGCGGCCGGGTCGATGACCCTCTGGCTGGTGGTGTTCCTGTTCGTCCTGCCGGTGCCGGTGCGCGGGTGGGACCGCAACCTGAGTGACCTGAACGAGTGGGCGAACGGCATGCTGTTCAGCCGGAGCGACGACGGGCCGGGTCAGCGGCCGGAGCGGAGCCTGGGGTGGCGGAACCAGTCGCTCATCGGGACGACGAGCCGGCTGCTCCGGGCGGGCAACGTGAAGGCGGAGGAGACGACCAACGAGGAAGACTCTCTCGCCTTCAAGGTGAACACGGGGCGGATGACGGAGGAGGAAGCGGAGGCCGACCGGAGCAGCCCGACGTGGGCCGGGCGGCCGATGTACGTGAACCTGATCGACCTCGGCCCGAAGGGGGGGGCGGTCGCCACGCTGGTGGTCGCCGGGTTGCTCGGCGCCGGCTTCCTGGCGGTCATGCCGTTCCGCACGGCCGCCCGCACCCGCCGCACCGACGCCCTCGAACTCGGCCTGCTGATCACCCTCATCACCGTCGCCAGCCCGTACAGCTACGGGTACTACTTCTCGTGGCTCGTCACCCCGCTGACGGTCCTCGCCCAGTTCGGTCGGACGGCCGCCACCCGCACCGACCGGCGGGTGTCGTGGGGTGCGATCATCGGGGTGGGGGTGCTGTTCGCGGCGTCCGCCCCGCAGGTGTGGGGCATCGGGCCGATGGCCGCCGGTGTGCTGTTCTGGTCGGCAGTGGTGTCGCTCGGCGGGCTGGGCTACCTGATGGTGCGAGAACGGACGACATGTTAGCCCAACGCGCGAGCGGGGGGCAAGCCACTTCTCGCAGAGGTGATTCGCCCCTCGCTCGCGCGTCGGGCTAACGTGTCGCCTCCACCTCCACCAGGTTGTCGTAGAACGTCGCCCCGCCGCCTTGGTCGGTCAGTTTCGTACTGGTGACGGTGTTCACGTTCACCCCGTCCGGCGTGTAGCGGTTCCACCAGATGCCGAACGACACCACCACGCCCGGCTGAACGGTGTCGCCCACCACCGCTTTCGCCAGCAGGCTGCCGCGGTCGTTCCGCACCCGCACCGCCTGCCCGTCGATGATCCCCCGTGCCTTCGCGTCCGCCGGGTTCATCTCCACCCGCGGCTCGCCCGCCCGCTTCCGCAGTGTGTCCACGTTCACGAACGTGCTGTTCAGGAAACTCGGCGTCGGCGGGGTGATGAGTTGGAGCGGGTATTTAGCTGCCAACTCCGGCTGCGTTTGCGGGTCTTCGTGCGGCGGGATGTAGTGGGGCAGGGGGTCACGTCTGGCCTTCAGTTCCCCCGGCGAGAACAGTTCGCACTTCCCCGACGGTGTGGGGAAGTGGCCGGACGCAAACGGCGCCCACTCCTTCGGCACGTTCAGCCGCACCGGGCCGTTCGCCATCAGATGATCGAAGGTGATGCCGCGAAAGCTGTCGCCGTGGAAGCCGGGGTGTTCGTTCTCGAAGGCGGTGCGGGCGATCTCCTCGTCCGTCATGCCGAACAGCTCGTCGTCGAAGCCCATCGCCGTCGCCAGCAGGCGGAACACCTCTGTGTTCGGCTTCGACTCGCCGAGCGGGGCAATGGCGGGGCGGTTCACCTGCACGTACAGGTGCCCGTAGCTGTTGTGGATGTCGAAGTGTTCGAGTTGCGTGGTCGCGGGCAGCACGATGTCGGCGTAGTCGGCGGTGTCGGTCTGGAACTGGTCGTGAACGACGGTGAACAGGTCGTCCCGCATCAACCCCTTCAACACGCGGCTCTGGTCGGGGCAGACGGCGGCGGGGTTCGAGTTGTACACGTACAGCGCCTTCACCGGCGGGCCGGGTAACTCGCCGGTCAGCGCCTCGGCCAACTGTGTCATGTTGATGGTGCGGGTGCCGGGCGGAACCAAATCCGGCCGCGTCAGGAAGGCATCATCGAACGGGTACAGCTTGCTCGTGCTCAGCATTGCCCCGCCGCCGGGCAGCCGCCAGTCGCCCGTGATCGCCGGCAGGCAACAGACCGTGCGGACGGCCATCGCCCCACCGCCGTGCCGCTGCATGCCGTAGTTCAGGCGGATGAACGCCGGCTTCGTGGTGCCGAGTTCGCGGGCGAATTGCTCGATGGTGGCCACCGGCAGCCCGGTGATTCCGGCCACTTTCTCTGGCCGGTATTCGCTCATCACTCGCTCTTTCAGTTCAACCCCGCCGAGGCAGAAGCGGTCGATGAAGTCCTGGTCCTGCAACCCGGCGCGGAAGAGGACGTGCATCACGCCGAGGGCGAGCGCCGCATCGGTGCCCGGCCGCACCGGAATCCACCAGTCCGATGCCGCCGCCGTTCGGCTCTTGTGCGGGTCGATGGTGACGATTTTCGCGCCGGCCTTCTGGGCCCGGACCATGATCGCCCACAGATGCACGTTCGTGACTTTAGTGTTCGACCCCCAGTTGACGATGTAGCGGGAGCGGGTGACCGTTTCCGGGTCGATGACCGCTCGCGTGCCCAGGGTGATGTCGCACCCGACCGCACCGGCGGTGGCGCAAATGGTGCGGTCGAGCAGGCTGGCGCCGAGGCGGTGGAAGAAGCGGCGGTCCAGGCTGGCGTACTGGAGCTTGCCCATCGTGCCGGCGTAGCTGTACGGCAGGATGGCCTGCGGGCCGTGCGGCCCGGCGACGATGGCTTTGAACCGCTCGGCGATGGTGCGGACGGCCTCGTCCCAACTGATCGGCTCGAACTTCCCCTCACCCTTGCGGCCGACCCGCCGGAGTGGGGTGGTCAGCCGGCCGGGGTGGTACACCCGTTCCAGGTAGTTGGCCACCTTCTGGCACAGGTAGCCGTCGGTGAACGGGTGGTCGGCGTCGCCCCGCATCCGCACGGCCCGCCCGGTGGCCGGGTCCACCGTCACCACCCACCCGCAGGTGTCGGGGCAGTCGTGCGGGCAGACGCCTCGCACGTCCACGGTCGGCAGGGAATGGGTCATGATGGCTCCGCGGAACAGTTGTGGCAAAATTCGACGGGTGTGAGAAATTCTCCGAATTCGCCGCACTAGGCGCTTGCGAGACCCTGCCGGTCGACTCATTATTACCATTCGGCGTGGGTTTTTCTCGCCACCCACCCACCGCCCAGGTTTACGGATATGCCAGCACCCGCCAGCACTTCCGATTTTCTCGATCTGGTTCGCAAGAGTGGGCTGGTGGAGGCCGACCGCCTCGCCCCGGTGTTGCGAAAGTTCCCCGACCCGTCGGACACCCCGGTTCGCCAACTGGCCGACGAGTTGGTCTGCGCCGGGCTGCTCACCTTCTTCCAGGCGAAGCAGATTCAGCAGGGGCGGTACAAGCGGTTCCAGATCGCCAGCAAGTATCGGCTGCTCGAACTGCTCGGCGTGGGCGGCATGGGCGCCGTCTACCTGTGCGAGCACGAGTACATGAAGCGTCTGGTGGCGGTGAAGGTGCTGCCGGTGGACAAGATCGCGTCCGACCCGACGGCGCTGGACCGCTTCTACCGCGAGGCGCGGGCGGTGGCCGCGCTCAGCCACCCGAACGTGGTGCAGGCGTTCGACATCGACAAGTTCGACGCCGTCCACTTCCTGGTGATGGAGTACGTGGACGGCAGCAGCCTGCAAGACATCATCGGCCGGTACGCCGGCCGCAGGCAGTGGTTCGACCCGGTGCGGGCGGCCCACTACATCACGCAGGCGGCGGCCGGGTTGCAGCACGCCGGCGACCTCGGCCTCATCCACCGCGACATCAAGCCGGGCAACCTGCTGCTCGACCGGAGCGGGGTGGTGAAAGTGCTCGACCTGGGGCTGGCCCGCTTCTTCGACCACCGGCACGACGGCCTGACCGAGCGGTTCGACGACAAGTGCGTGCTCGGCACGGCCGACTACCTGGCCCCCGAACAGGTGACGAACGACAAGCCGGTGGACGTGCGGGCCGACGTGTACGGGCTGGGCGGCACCCTGTACTACCTGCTCACCGGCTCGTCCCCGTTCCCCGACGGCACCGTGGCGCAGAAGTTGATCGCCGCCCAGACGCAGAAGGCGAAGCCCGTCACCGCCTTCCGCCCGGACGTGCCCCCGGCCTTGATCGCCGTGGTGGACAAGATGATGGCCAAGAACCCGGCCGACCGCTACCAGACGATGGCCGAAGTGATCGACGCGCTGGCCCCGTGGACGGCCACCCCCATCAGCCGACCGGACGAGGCCGAAATGCCGGTGCTCTCGCCGGCCGTGATCGAGCGGATGACCACCAACCCGCTGCCCGGCCGGTCGAGCGGGGTGATGTCCATGCACACCCAGTTGGCCGCCGGGTCGGGGTCGTCCGTGCGGGTGTCGCCGGTCGAACCGCTCCAGGCGAGCGTGCCCACCCGCCGCCCCGCCGACACCGCCCGCATCCGCTCGTCGTCGTCCGACGTGCGTGTGTTCCCCAAGCCGGTCGGCGCGTCGCACCCGTCCGGGCCCCCCCCCCCCCCCCCCCGGGGCCCCCCCCCCCCCCCCCCCCCCCCCCCCCCCCCCCCCCCCCCCCCCCCCCCCACCGCCCCCCCCCGCCCCCCCCCCCCCCCCCCCCCCCCC
>JANNDF010000074.1:0-2178 GCA_031387445.1 Planctomycetia bacterium | reverse complement strand
GGGGGGGGGGGGGGGGGGGGGGTGGGGGGTTTGTTACCGGCGCACCCCGGTGGGGGGTTTGGGGGGGGGGGGCCTTTTTGGGGGGGGGGGGGGGGGGGTTTTTTTTTGGGGGGGGGGGGGGGGGGGGGGGGGGTTGGCTCGTCGTTCGGGGTGTCGTCCTCCGATTCGGCCAGTAGGCTGTCGATCAACTCGTCGGCGTCGGACGGGTGTTCTCCGCGTTCGATTGCCGCCGTTCGCCAACGATTCGGCCGGAAAATGCTGTTCACGAATCGGTCGTTCACGTCCGCCCCCTTTGCGTGACCGCGTCGGAGTGGAGAGGCCGCCTGTCGAACCTATAACTGTCTCCGCCCGCCAACTCAACCGCGGCTCGCCGCGAAACGGCCGAACATGACAACCGGGGTTCACACGGTATCGGCACTTCCACCTCTGCCGGTTCGTCCGGCGGACGGGCACAAGGGGACGTTCGGCACCGTGTTGGTGGTGGCCGGCAGTTTGGAGATGAGCGGGGCGGCGGTGCTGTGCGGCAGTGCGGCGGTTCGCGGCGGGGCCGGACTGGTGCGAGTGGCGTGCCCGGCCGACATTCAGGCAGTGGTGGCGTCGGGCAACCCGTGCTATTTGACGAGTGGATTTACCAGGGCGGATCACATCGACGAGTATGCCGATCAGGTGTCCGGGTTGGCGAAGAGCGCCGACGTGATCGCCGTCGGGCCGGGGTTGGGGCAATCGGATGCGGTGCGAACGCTGGTGCGGCAACTGGTGCTGGAGTGCGGCAAGCCGCTCGTACTCGACGCCGACGCGCTGAACGCGCTTTCGCCCATCCCCGAAGGATTGCGAGACCGCAAGGCGCCGGTCGTACTCACCCCGCACCCTGGTGAGTTTGCCCGCCTGACGAACACTACCACGGCCCAGGTGCAGGCGAACCGGCTGAACATGGCGATCGGGTTCGCCCAGCAATGGCACGCGGTGCTGGTGCTGAAGGGTCAGCACACCATCGTGACCGACGGCAGCCGTGTGTTCGTGAACGGCACCGGCAACCCCGGCATGGCGACCGGCGGGACGGGCGACGTGCTGACCGGGTTGATCGCGGCGCTGATCGGGCAGGGGATGTCGGCGTTCGATGCGGCGGTGTTGGGGACTTGGGTCCACGGGCGAGCGGGCGACCTGGCGGCGGAATCGGTGGGGCAAACGGCGCTGTGTGCGACCGACGTGTTATCGTATTTGCCGCTGGCCTTGCGCGAGGTGGAACGGGGAAGATAGATCACTCAGGAGTAACTCACTTGTCGGCCCGCGACGGTTTGTTACTCTTCAATCGCTCAAAGGTTCCGGGGGTGAGAACCATGAACCGCCAACGCCCGGTCGTGACCCTGTTCACCGTCGTCTTGCTTGCCGGTGTGGCAGCGGGGCGGGAGGAGACCAAACAGTGGATCATCCCTCTCAAATACGCCCCGGCCCCCGCAACGGCGGATGCCCTGACTGAATTCGCCAAGCGAAAGAAATTGTCCGTGCAGGTGACGGCCGACGAACCGACGAACCAGGTCGTCATGGTGGGCGACGAAGCATCCTTTATGGTGGTCGAAGCGGAAGCCCTCAAATTCGACACGGACGTTTCGTCCGTCGAGACCGACCTCCTGTTGTTGTCGGTGCCGACTGAACTGGCGGAGCGGGTGGTTGGGAAGGCGGGCGGCCGGGCGTTGAGCGTCCGCGAGGCTCGCATCCTGATGGCCGCGGCATGCGAGGCGAGAGAACGCGGGGAGGCCGAATTGCTCTCCCGGCAGTCGTTCGATTTGAGCGACGGTCAAGCCGGGGACTTTGAGTTGAAGGGGTCGCCGCTCAAACTGTCGGGCCGACTCACTCCATACCTGGGAATCCCAGCCGAAGGAGCGAAACTCAAGGTCGAGTTTTCGATGCCTGGGACCACGGATGGTGGCAAGAGCGAGGCTGTTGAGGTGCCGCTGGACCACGTCGAATACGACGGAATCGCGGTGTTTCGTGGACCGACTGTCAGCACGGGCGGGGGTGAGAGAAAGCAAGTGCTGGCGGTTGTCGTCGTCAAGCGAAATGATCAAGTCGAACGGTAGAGCCGTGGCTGCTTGCCGTGCAGCATTCAAAAATGGAACCGCGACCGCCAGGGAGCGGGTGCCAACCACCACTGCGATGAGGTGGCCGGCACCCGCTCCC
>JANNDF010000070.1:0-5366 GCA_031387445.1 Planctomycetia bacterium | reverse complement strand
GGGGGGGGGGGGGGGGGGTGGGTGTTTGTTTTTTTTTTCCTTCTCAGGCCAACAATGTTGTGTCGCGCCCCCCCCGGCGCTGTCGCTTTCCCCCCCCCCCCGCGCCCCCCCCCCCACCACACCGGCACCTACTCCGGGCGGTTCGTCACCCACAGCAGCCACACCAGCAGACCGAACGTCACCCGCAGCACGCTCTGCACGCTCGTCCACCACATGGCCCAGGTGGCCGTCTCGCCAAGGTACTCCAGGCTCTTCTTCACCTCCGCGTCCACGATCCTGGTCGGGTTCACCACCCCGGCGGTGGCCACCCGCACCGCCCGCCCCCGCCAGCCGAGCCACCGCTCGGCGTAGTCCAGGTATTCGGCCGTGCTGGTGTGGTCGAACTTACCCACCTTCACCAGGAAGTACACGTCCACGCCCAGCATGGGCAGCAGGGCGGCGATCACCAGCAACAGTTTCCACCAACTGCCGCCGACTTCCCCGAGCGGCAACACGGCGTTCGGCCAGATGAGCCGCGAGCACACCCACTGCACCACCGTCAGCGCAGCCACGACCGCCAGCGGGACGATCACGCTACGGGTGAATAACGTTCGCACCTGCGTGCCCACTCGCCCGAGCAACTTCTTCCGCGTGTGGAAGGTGCTCCACCCCAGCCGCACGGCGTCCGCGTACACCCGCCACCGCCGCCACAGGCTGATGCACATCATCAGCACCAGGTACAGATCGAACAGGCGGATCAGGTTGACGTCGGCGAGCGGCATGGAGGTAGTGCGGCGGGGCGGTCTGAGGGTGTTGGTGGGAGTCGGCGGAACGGCCGTCGGTGGTGACGCATTCTCGGATTTTTCCGCCTGAACCGACTTTTCGCGCCCCGACCTTAACGGTCCCGCAAGGTGTGCGAATTATAGTTGACATGCCCTCAAGTGCGGGTAGGTTTACCACGCCTGTTCATCCCCATCCGTTCGGTTTCCCTGACCCAGCCCGGTCTACCCGATCTGCCGGCCCCCCTGGCAGTCCCGGACGTGCCGCACCATGAGCAAAACACCCACCGCCGCCTCTGCCGCGACCACCGACACGGCCACCGTTCCGTTCCCGAACGACCGCCGCAAGCGGAACATCCCAGTCGCCACCGATCGCCGCGCCAAGAACGCGGCTGAAGCCCGCAAGAACAGCGAGCGGCGCCGGCTGATCGACCCGACCACTTGCGAGCGGGACTACTCGGACGACGAGACCGACTTCATGACGGCGATGGACCGCTACAAGCGGGACAACCGCCGCCCCTTCCCCACCTGGAGCGAGGTGCTCGAAGTGCTGCGGGCGATGGGCTACCGCAAGGTGGCCGAACCGACCGACCTGCCCGGCGCGAAGAAGCCGGCGGCGGTGCCAGCGACCGTGTAAAGTACTCCGCACCCTCCGGGTGCGGTTGGTCGAACCGCACCCGGAGGGTGCGGAGTACTTTCACGGATGCACATCTTCCTCAGCGCCGGTGAGCCGAGCGGCGACCTGCACGGGGCCAACCTGGCCGCCGAGTTGCGCCGCCGCCTGCCGAACGCCCACCTGATCGGCTTCGGCGGCGACCGCATGGCCGCCGCCGGCGTCCGCCTGTTCTACCCGCTCGCCGAATTGTCGGTCATGTTCGGCCACGGGATCAGTCTGCTGCCCAAGCTCGTCCACCTGGCGGCGAAGGCCGAATCGTTCTTCCGCACCCGCCGCCCGGCCGCCCTCGTCCTCATCGACTACCCCGGCTTCCACTGGCACCTCGCCCAGCGCGCCCACCGCTACGGCGTGCCGGTCTACTACTTCGTCCCGCCACAACTGTGGGGGTGGGCCGGGTGGCGGATCAAGAAGGTGAAGCGGGACTTCACCGCCGTTCTCACGGCCATGCCGTTCGAAGACAAGTGGTACGCCGACCGCGGGGTGCGAACGCACTACGTCGGCCACCCTTACTTCGACGAGATCGCGGCCCAGAAGCTCGACGCCGACTTCGTGGCGAACCTGCGGGGGAAGCCGGGCGAGTTGGTCGCCCTCCTGCCCGGCAGCCGCACGCAGGAGGTGATGCGCAACTTCCCGTTGATGCTGGCGGCGGCGAAACGGCTCGTGGCCGCCCGACCGGGGGTGCGGTTCGCGGTGGCGTCGTATAAGGCGTCGCAAGCCGACACCGCCCGCGGGATGCTCGCCGGTAGCGGGCTGGATGCGGAGATTCACACCGGCCGCACGGCGGAGATCATCGAGGCGTGTACGGCGTGCGTCGCCGTGTCCGGGTCGGTCGGGTTGGAGCTGCTGGTGCGGGCGAAGCCGACGGTGGTGGTGTATCGCATGACCCCGGCGTTCCACTGGCTGGCCCGCCAACTGAAGAAGGTGGCCGACATCAGCCTGGTGAACCTGCTGGCCGGCGAGCGGATATTTCCCGAGTTCGCAGTGTCGCATGACGCCTCGGCGGAGGTGGCGGCGGAGGTGCTGAACTGGCTGAACGACCCGGCCGCCCTCGCCGCCGTGGTCCGCAAGTTGGTAGACCTCCGGGCGAAAGTGGCCGTGCCGGGAGCCGTCGAACGGGCAGCGGACTTCCTGGTGAGCGAGTTGGCAGGTGGAAGACTTCACCCCCCGGCCCCCGCTCCATGAAAGGAGAGGGATGTTCAACTTGTGTGCCTTATTGGTTTGCCACGAGGCGCAGACGAGCGGGAACCGTTCCCGCTCGTCTGCGCCTCGCGGCAAACCGGCACCTCACTCCCCTAACGTCTTGACCACCTCGCGCATCATCGGCAGCAGGTAAAGGGCGGCCCCGACGTGCGTGGCGTCCACCCACAGGATGCCCGGCTTGCCCGTCGCCTCCCACAGGGCTTTCATCGCCACCGGCGGCACCACGTCGTCGCGGCTGGCGCCGATGAGCAGCAACTTCTTCGTCTTCAGCAGGTCGGCATAGGTGAGCGGGTCCACCGGGTCGATCTGCTTCTTCAGTTTGTCCGGCGTGATGCCGGTGAGCGACAGCAGCGCGATGGCCGGCCCGGCCTGCTTGTGCTGCTGGAATGCGTCCACCAGCCCGCCGCCACCGAGCAGCAGGCACGCCCGGCTGATCTTCGGCTCGACCCCCGCCGCCACCCCGCCGACGAAGCTGCCCAGGCTGGTGCCCAGCAACCCGATCCGCTTCGGGTCCACCTCCGGCCGCGCCTCCAGCCACGCCACCGCCCGCCGGCAATCGAGGACCGTTTGCGTGATGTTCGCCACCGACTTCTCTACGTCCGTGCTCAGCAGCCGCACCTTCTCCTTCTCCGGCCGCCGCGGGCCGTAGTACGCCATCTGCACGATGAGCGCCGGGATGTCGTGCTGGGCCAGCCAGAGCGCCTGCGCCCGGCTGACCACCATCGCCCCGTCGAGGATGTCAAGCACCACCACCGCCGGCCGGCCCTTCGCCCCCTTCGGCAGGTAGTACTCGCACGGCACCGTGTTGTTGCTCTCGTGCTTGGTGGTCACCGGCGACGGGAAGGTGAGCGTGTGTACCTCCACCCCGGTGTTCTTCAGGTCGTGCTTGAGGGTCAGTTCGTAGTCGAACGTGTGGTTGTCCAGGCGGAACCGCTCGGGCACGCCGTTCGCCTTGTCGTCGGCGACGAATTTCACCGTCCCGCGTTCGGGCTTGGGCAGGTCGGCGGAGGCAGTCAGCAGGGCGAGGGCGACGGGGAGCGAGAGCATGGCGGCCTCGGCGGGGCGTGTGTGGGAATGGTAACGGAGGGGGCCGCCGGCTCGACACTTTTCCGCCCGAAATTTCCTTGCGGTGTTCGACACCCGACGGTATTCCCCCGCCGCATTCCAAGAACGCCAGACGTTCGCAGGCCGGCCGCGCTTCGGGGGAAGGGCGGAGGGGACCGGCCGTTGGGGGACGAGCGACCGCTCGAACCCGGATCCGTGCGCCCGTACCACGAGCGCGCGAGCCGAGGGACGACTCATGCGCATCGGTCAGACGTGGGTGCGGGCCGCGGGGGTGGCCGCACTGCTGAATGTGGGGACGGTATTGGCTCAGGCGCCGGTGCCGCCGACAATGCCCGCCGACCCACCGCCCGCACAGTTCCAGTCGGCCACGCCGCTGGCGCCCATCGGCACGCCCGTGCCGGTGACGCCGGGCGGCCCGTTGCCGCCGCCGAACATGACCGGCACGCCGGTCGCGCCCGTCGGTGTGCCGCAACAGACTCAGGTTCCACCGCCATCGGGTGTGACCCCGGGGCCGTTCACACCGCCCGCGACGACACCGATTCCGACCCCTCAGCCGCCGCAGTTCGTCGCCACGCAACCCGCGCCAGTCGTGCCGCCGTCGGCGACGACGTCCGCCGCACCCGCCGCGCTGAACGTGAAGCAACTGCTGCCCGAAACGGTAGTGCCGGGGCAGTCGGTGACGGCCGAGGTGAGTGTGACGAACACCGGCGGGAAGGCGGCCGATGGCGTGGTGCTGGCAGGCTGGTGGACGGCGGGGTACGAACTGGCCGAGTCGTCGGTCGCGGCGCAACCGGCCTCGAACGGCCGGCAGACGTGGAGCGTCGGCGTCATCCCGGCGGGCGAGTCGCGGATGGTGAAAGTGAAACTGCTGCCGAAGACGGGCACCGCCGCCACCGAGTTCCGCAGCGGGTTCGACGCCACCTTCAGTTCGGCGTCCGACACGCGGGCGGTGAAAGTGCTCAAGCCGGAGTTGCAGATCGCGGTCGAGGGGTCCGACACCGCGTTCGCCGGCCAGTCGCACACGCTGCACCTGAAGATCAAGAACCCCTCCGCCGCCGGGCTGGAGAAGGTGGCGGTGAAGGTGGAGTTGCCGGAGGGGCTGGCTCACCCGAAGGGGGGCAGCCTGGAGAGCGAGATCGCGGTGCTGGCGGCCAGCAGCACGGAGACCATCCCGCTGCACCTGACGGCGGTGAAGGCGGGGGTGGGTCGGATCAAAGTGAAGGTGAGTTCGCCGGGGTGCGACGCACTGACGCACGACGTGCTGGTGACCGTGATCGAGGCGCGGGTGAGCGTGAGCATCAGCGGGCCGAAGCAGTTGTACCAGAACTGGCCGGCCACGTTCGAGGCGACCGTGGAGAACAACGGCGACCACCCGATCAAGGGGGCGACGTTCGACGTGAAACTGCCGTCCGGCCTGAGCGACCTGCGGGCGAGCGACAAGCCCGGCCTGGACGCCACCGCCAACCGGCTGGTGTGGAAGCTCGACCTCGCGCCCGGCGAGAAGAAGACGGTGTTCTGGTTCGGGTTCGCCAAGCAGAGCGACGACCTGACCACCACCGGCAGCGTGGCCGTCAGCGGGACGCCACTGAAACGGGCCGAACACACCACCAAGAACCTGGGCACGGAAGGGAAGTAAGATCGGGGGTGCGAACGGAGCCGACCCCGCC
>JANNDF010000063.1:0-6619 GCA_031387445.1 Planctomycetia bacterium | reverse complement strand
GTCCACCTCCCCCCCACCCCGGTTGGGGCACCCCTTGTGGGTGCCCGCGTCCGAGGGCACTCTCAAGGGGTGCCCCTACGGAAGGGCGGTCACTTCTTCTTCAGTTTATCCGGTTTGGCGGCGCCGGGTGCGGGTTCGGGCAGGTCGTCGTGGCCGCGGAGCATGTACCCCTCACCCCACTTGGTGAGGATGAGCGGCATCTCGTGCCCCTTGTCCACCTTGTTCCGCAGGTAGCGGATGTACACGTCCACCACGTTCGACGTGTTCTCGTCGTACTCGTCGTACAGGTGGTCCCAGATCATGGTGCGGGTGACCACACTGCCGGCGTGGAAGGCGAGGAACTCGAGCAGGGCGTACTCCCGCGGGGTGAGCGGGATCTTCTTCCCGCCGCGGGCCACGCTCCGGGCGGCGGTGTCGAGGGTCAGGTCGTGGACGCGGATGAGCGGGTCTTTCTTCTGGTGCCCGCGGCGGACGAGAGCGCGGATGCGGGCGAACAACTCCTCGAAGTCGAAGTTGGCCTTCGACATGTAGTCGTCCGCCCCGGTGTCCAGCCCGGCCACCTTGTCGGCGGTACTGCCCTTGGCGGTGAACATGAGCACGTGGGTCGTCATGCCCGCCTCCCGCCACCGCTTGAGCAACGTCAGCCCGTCCACCTTGGGCAGCATCTGGTCGAGGATGATCACATCGTACGGGGTGGTGCGGGCCTTCACGTCGCCCTCCTCACCGTCCGTCGCGGTGTCCACCGCGAACCCCTCCTCCTCCAACCCCTGACGGAGCATCCGCACCATTTGGATCTGGTCTTCGACGAGCAAGATGCGCACGATGCAACCCCCATCCAGGCGGAACCTCTCATTCTGCTTGTACCACTCACCGGGTGAACGGTTAATGAGAATGACGCCCCACCGGTCTGACAGTAACGACAGGGTGTCCGAATCCGCCTTGCGAGCCGTGCGACCGGTGGGTTACAACCGGACCCTTGAGGAGACGCCGAGGGGAGAAAATCGGCCGGATGCGGGAAACGGACTGGATTCCGCCGGAACCGCCGCTATACTTCCTATCAACCATTGACCGTTGATTCGGCACGGCACAGTTGATCGGCGCTTCCCTTGCGGGTCGAACATCCAGACTGAAAACCGTCTGACTTCCGCTTCGGCTCTCACTACCCCAACTATGCTGACCAGACTCGTGAACGTGCGATCTTCTCGTTCACCGTCTGCATCAGTTCGCCGGGTGTGACCCGAAGCTCGACCGCGACGCGACGCCTCCCGAACGATCCCACACGACCTCGCATCCCACCGTGGCCGTCGCCCTTTCGGGCGAACGGGACGGAACACCCCGTGTGCCATTCGGGATGACGGTCCACAACTGCCGGCGTCCGCCGCTTGGGCACGGGTATTCCCCCGGCGGCACAACCGCTCTCCGGTTTTCCTTGTTCCTGTTCCTGGTACGCACCCGACGTTCCGACACTTCTCTGAGGTGACTGTTATGCCCGACGCCAAGAGCGTCGAAGGGGCCGCTCCTAAGCCCCTGATTCGCAAGCGCATCGTGAAAAAGCCCGCCGCCGTTGACACCCCCCCGGCCGAAGAGCCGACAACCGTCGCGGCCGCCCCTCCCGAACCGCCGCCCGCGCCCGCCCCCGTCGTCGAACGGCCGGTCGAGCGCGAACGCCCCGCCCCGCGGGTCGAGCAACCGGCCCCTCGCGCCGAGCAACCCCCGCCGCGTGAGTACCGCGAGCCGCGTGGCCCGGCCCCGACGCCCGGCCCGCGGGGCGGTGACTTCCGCGACCGTGACGACCGCCCGCCGCCCATGCCGCGGGGCGAGTTCCGCGGCCCGCCGCAGCACGGTGGGGGCGACCGCGACTACCGCGGCCGTCCGGAAGTGCCGCAATCCCGTCCGGCCGTACCCGGCCAACAGATCTACCGGCTGGACGACCTGTACCGGATGCCGATGCCGGAACTGTTCGCCAAGGCCGAACTGTACGGCATGCGGGACATCACAGGCATGAACCGCGCGCAACTGATCGTCGGCGTGGTCCGCCGCCAGATCGAACGCGGCGAGGTGGTGTACGGCAGTGGCACCCTCGAAGTGCTGCCCGACAACTACGGCTTCCTCCGCAGTCAGGCGCACAACTACCTGGCCAGCCCGGAAGACATCTACGTCTCGCCGTCGCAAATCCGCCGCATGAGCCTTCGCACCGGCTACCTGGTGGAGGGACCGATCCGCCTGCCGATCGAGAACCAGGACAACTTCGCCCTGATGCAGATCGCGCTGGTGAACGGCAAGCCGGCCGACGAGACGGTGAACGTCACCAGCTTCGGCGACCTGACCCCGCTGCACCCGAACAGCCGCCTCCGGTTGGAGACGCCGGACGACCTGTCGATGCGGATCGTGGACCTGGTCACCCCCATCGGCAAGGGCCAGCGTGGGCTGATCGTCGCCCCGCCCCGCACCGGCAAAACGATCCTGCTCTCCAAGATGGCGAACGCCATCCTGAAGAACCACCCGGAAGCCTACGTGTTCGTGCTGCTGGTGGACGAGCGGCCGGAAGAGGTGACGGAAATGCAGCGGCTGGTGAGCGGCACCAACGCTGAGGTGGTGGCGAGCACGTTCGACGAGCCGAGCGAGGAGCACATCCACGTCGCCGACATCGTGCTGGAGAAGGCCAAGCGGATGGTGGAACTGAGGAAGGACGTGGTGATTCTGCTGGACAGCATCACCCGGCTGGCGCGGGCGCACAACACCGAGGCCCCCGGCGGCGGCAAGCTGCTGTCCGGCGGTCTCGACAGCAACGCCATGCAGAAGCCGAAGCAGTTCTTCGGGGCGGCCCGCAACGTCGAAGAGGGGGGCAGTCTCACCATCCTGGCGACGGCGCTGATCGACACCGGCAGCCGCATGGACGACGTGATCTTCGAGGAGTTCAAGGGCACCGGCAACATGGAACTGCACCTCGACCGCCGGCTGGTCGAGAAGCGGGTCTACCCGGCGCTGGACGTGAACCGCAGCGGCACGCGGAAGGAAGACCTGCTCATGCACCCGGACGAGCTGGCGAAGGTGGCCATCCTCCGCCGCGTGCTGGCCGACATGCACCCGGTGGAGGCGATGGAACTGCTCATCAACCGGGCGAAGAAGACGAAGACGAACGTCGAGTTCCTGATGACGATGAACTTGAGTTGACCCGCGACACGACGAGCCGCGACCGCAAGGGAGCGGGGTGAAACCAATCACCCGTTAGCCCGACGCGCGAGCGAGGGGCGAACCACCAATCCCAAAGGTGGCTTGCCACTCGCTCGCGCGTCGGGCTAACTTGTTTACGGGAGGCGTGACGTTGACCGAGAAAGAGTGGCTCACCGCCTCACCAGCTACCGAACTCCTGCGTCTCTATCGCGGCAAACTCAACAAGCGAAAACTGCGCTTGTTCGCTGTGGCTTCCTGCCGCCGGTTAGAATCGCATCTCATCGATCAGCGATCACTTGACGCGATTCGTGCGGCTGAACTGTTCGCGGACGGAGCGTTAACCCGTGATGAATTGCGGCATCACCAGGAGGCCGCAAACGATGTTTGGAACGAGGCAGCATCCGGCGAATCAAACCGCTTCGATGACACGACTACTGATGCGGCGGATGCCGTGTGTGGGTGCGTTGATCGGAATTCGGGTTACGCCGCGTACCACGCGACGGACAACGCCACGAACCTTCTCGCCCGTCGATGTGGCATGGTCGAAGAGGGTATGGTTCAACTCTGCCTCTTTCGCTGCATCTTCGGCAACCCGTTCCGCCCGGTCGCGTTCGATCCCGCGTGTCGCTCCGAATCGGCCGTTGCGCTCGCCCGCACCGCCTACGACACCCGCAACTTCACCCTGCTGCCCATCCTGGCCGACGCGCTCGAAGAAGCCGGTTGCGACCACACCGACATTCTCTCCCACTGCCGCGATCCGAAAGCACTCCACGCCCGCGGCTGTTGGGTGGTCGATCTGGTGCTGGGCCAGGGGTGAACGGTCCGCTCGCCCCGCGAGCGGTCGGGACATTCACGAGTTGGCCAGAACGGACGCGAACACGGTTGGTCGATCTGGTGCTGAAAACAGTATGATGCTACTCTCGGTGGGAACTCGCATACCCGTTTCGCCGAACCCGTGGCTGTCGTTCGCGGACACTTGGCTTCGCACCCGGAGACCCCCTGTGCCAGATCGGAAGATGACCCCGACCGACATGGGTGTGAAGGCGTTCTTGGCGGCCGTCACCGACCCGAAGCGGAAGGCCGACTGCCAGGCGGCCATCCGCCTGATGAAGGGGATCACCAAGGCGGAGCCGGTGCTGTGGGGGGCGTCAGTCATCGGCTTCGGCTCGCACACGGCCACCTCGCCGAGCGGGCGGACGACCGCCCGCTACCTGATCGGCGTCTCCCCGCGGAAGAAAGACCTGTCGCTGTACGTCATGCCCAGCCTGAGCGGGTTCGGCGACCTGCTGGCCAAACTCGGCCCGCACAAGTGCGGCAAGGCGTGCCTGTATGTGAAAGAGTTGGCCGACGTGGATGCGAAGGTGCTGAAGGAACTGCTCACGCGTGCGGTGAAGCAGGCGAACGGAGGTTAACCCACCGCCGCCTTCACCACCTCGCCGGCCACGTCGGTCAGCCGCTCGTCGCGGCCGCTGTGCCGGATCGTCAGCTTCTCGTGTTCCATGCCGAGCAGGTGCAGGATCGTGGCGTGGAAGTCGTTCACCGAGATGGGTGTGTCCACGGCGTGCAGGCCGAACTCGTCGGTGGTGCCCACGCTCGTGCCCCCCTTCGCCCCGCCGCCGGCGAACCACATGGTGTACCCGAGCGGGTTGTGATCCCGGCCCACGCTCCCCTGGCAGTTCGGCGTGCGTCCGAACTCCGAACACCACACCACAAGCGTGTCTTTCAGCAGCCCCGTTCGCTTGAGATCCGTCAGCAGCCCGGCGATCGGCTTGTCGGCGTGCCCGCACATCTTCTCGTGGTTGCCGTTGATGTCGTCGTGCGCGTCCCACTGCATCGTCAACGGGCCGCCGCCGCTGTACACCTGCACGAACCGCACCCCCCGCTCCACCAGTCGCCGGGCGAGCAGCAGCCGCGTGCCGAACTCGGCCGACTCCTTGCGATCCAGCCCGTAGAGAGCCTTCGTCTCCTTCGTCTCTTTGGTCAAGTCCACCGCCTCGACCGCGTGCGTCTGCATTTTGAACGCCAGCTCGTAACTGGCGATGCGGGCATCCAGTTCGGTGTCGCCGGGTGACGCGCTGGACTTGTTCAACTCATTCACGAGGTCGAACACCCGCTTGTTCTGCTCGCCGCTCACGTCGGCCGGCGGCTTCAGGTTCAAGATCGGTGCCGCCCCCTTGCGAAACAGCGTGCCCTGATGCACTGCCGGCAGGTACGCAGACCCCCAGCACGGGGCGCCGCCCTCGCTCACCCCTTCGGGCTGCGGCATGACGCAGTATGCCGGCAGGTTCTCGCTCTCGGAGCCGAGACCGTAGGTCACCCAACTGCCCAGGCTGGGGTGGCCGACGAGCGTGCGGCCGGTGTGCAGTTCGTAGATGGCCGGTGCGTGAACGGTCGAGTGGCCCCAGCACGATTTCAGGAAGCAGATGTCGTCGGCACACTCGGCCAGGTGCGGCATCAGGTCGCTCACCCACTGCCCGCTCTTGCCGTGCTGCTTGAACTTGCGGGTGCTGGCCAGCACCGTCTCCTTCCCGCTGGTGAATTGCGACTTCGGCCGGCCGGTCGCTTCGGGCAGTTGCTTGCCGTGCCACTTCTCGAGCGCCGGCTTCGGGTCGAATAAATCCATCTGACTCGGCCCGCCGACCATGAACAGGAAGATGACCCGCTTGGCGGTGGCGGCGAAGTGCGGGGGCTTCACCGCGAACGGGTTGGCAGACGGCTTGCCGCCGTCGGCCTGAGCGAGCATCGCGTTCAGTGCGAGGCCGCCCAGCCCGCCGCCGGCGGCGAACAGGAACTCACGGCGGGAGCGGGCGGCGGGGATGTGCGGGGTGTGCATGACACGGATTGTCGCCGCGCACGGCGCGGAAGACAAACCTTTCCCACCGCGGGCGCCCGTGGTACAGTCGGTCTCGCTCTCCCGGAGGTGGTGTTATGCGTGTGCTCGCTGCCCTGCTGTTGTTCGCCCTGCCCGTGTTCGCTGCCCCGGTGCCGAAGGCGAAGGTGAAGACGACCGAGCAGAAGCTCATCGGCAAGTGGCGGATGGTAAAGAGCGACACCGACAACGGTGGGCAGAAGGGGTACGAGTTCTACGTCATCTTCAAGGAGAAGGGCGAGTTCGAGTTGCGTTACGAGTACGACGGGGGCATCAAGCCGCGGAGCTACCTGGGCACCTACAAGGTGATCGGTGACGACCAGATCGACTACACAGTGAACCTGAACGGGCGTGCGAAGACCGAGATCCTGACCATCGACAAGCTGACCGACACGGAAGTGTCGTGGACCGACCCGGACAAGCTGAAGGAGAGCCTGGAGCGGGTGAAGGAGGAGAAGTGACGCCGGGTGAGTGGTCTGGGCCCCCCCCCAGCCGGCGTACCCACCCCCCCCCCGGCCCACCCAAAAACAAAAACCCCCCCAACAAAAAAAAAAACCCCCCCACCCCCCCCCCCCA
>JANNDF010000053.1:0-5383 GCA_031387445.1 Planctomycetia bacterium | reverse complement strand
GGGGGGGGGGGGTTGCTGTTCCCCGGGGGGGGGGGTTAACCGGGCCCGGGGGGGCGCCCGCCCGGGGGTGCGCCCCCCCCGCGGGGGGCCCCCCCCGCCGGTTCATCTGCTACGAGGTCACGACGCGATGGCGGACACCGGGGCGATCTCGGCCGGCTGGTCGGCCGGTCGGTCACCGTTCGGCCCGCTCCCGGGCAGGCCCGGCTTCGGCTTGCCCTCGCCGAAGATGAGCAGCAGCGGGCTGGCGATGTAGATGCTGCTGTACGTGCCCACGATCACCCCCATCACCATCACGAAGGCGAACAGGTGGACGCCTTCGCCGCCCCAGATGTACAGCACCACCACCACCAGGAACACGGTCAGGGCGGCCAGGATGGTGCGGCTGAGCGTCTGGTTCACGCTGTCGTTGATCATCTGCGCGGTGAGCACCGGGTTCTTGCCCCGCACCTCGCGGATGCGATCGAACACCACGATGGTGTCGTTCACCGAGTACCCCACCAGCGTCAACAGGGCGGCGACCGCCGTCAGGTCGATCTTGAAGTCGGACAGGCCGAGCACCCGCCCGAACATGGTGTCGTGCAGGTAGTGGCAGGCGGCGATGCACCCGAGGGTGAAGCACAGGTCGTGGATCAGGCAGATGACGGCGGCCAGGCCGAACTGCCAACTGCCGAACCGGAACCACAGGTACACCAGGATGGCCACCCACGACAGCAGGATGGCCGCGAGGGCGTTGCCGCGGGTCTCCTTGGCGAGTGACGCGTCGAACGTCTCCAGGCGTTCGGGCACCGGCCGCTGCTGGAAGGTGTCCACCGCCTTGGTGAGCGTCTCGCCGATGAACCCTTTGGCCTCGTCCGTCTTGGCCGGGTTGTCGAGCAACCCCTTCACGGTGGTCATCCGGGAGAAGTCCACACTCAGGGTGGTGTACCGCTTCGACTGCCCCTCGGCGGTGGCCGCGTCCGGGTCGGCGGACGGCACCCCGGTCACGGTCACGGCGTCCGCTTCCTCCTTCAGGTTGCCGGTCTTGAGCGCCCGCACCACGAAGTCGCGGAAGTACGCCGGCGAAACCCCTTCGTTCTGCTTCGCGTCCAGCGGCTGGCCGTCGCGGTGCTCGAAGGAGATCCTGACCTCCGAACCGCTCACGGTGTACGGCTTGGCCTGCACCGTCGCCAGCATCGGGTCTTTGTCGGCCGGTCCGTCCCGCAGCAGGCGGTCGAGCGCCACCTGCACGATCTCCTTCTCCTTCTCGGTGGTGCGGACGGTGAACGACCGCGACTTGCCCGCCGGCAGTGTGCCCGAGTCTTTGCCGATGTACACCTGCTCGATGGAGTAGTCGGGCAGGTGCGACAACCGGGCCTTCAAGTTGGCCAGTTGCTCCGGCTCACTCGCCCCCTCGGGCGGGTTGGCCAGTGACACCTGGGTGGTGCTGCCGTCCTCGTAGGTCACGTCGTAGATGAACGAACTCGTGGCCTGCGTGTTCCGGGCCACGCCCCCCTCCTTCACCTTCATCAGCTTCTCCTGCCGCTTCTCACCCAGCAGTCCCTGCATCTCGGTCAGGCTCTTCTCCTTGCCCGCGCCCAGTCGCCCGCCGTAGGCCGTCCCCTGGGTGAAGTCCACGTTTAGTACCCGCTCGCCGCGGGCCAGGAAGAGGACCAGTCCGAGGACGGTGCTGATGGTCGTGGCCAGGAACATGGCGTGCCGGATCTTCATGAAGTTGAAGCTCGGGCGGGCGAACAGCTTGAGCATCTTCAGTTGGGTCAGCCACTTCTTGTGCATCCAGAAGTCGAACATGATCCGGGTGATGAACAGCGAGGTGAACAGGCTGATGATCAGGCCGACGGTGAGCGACACGCTGAACCCCTTCAGGGCGTCGTTCCCGAAGGCGTAAAGCACGATGGCGGTGAAGATGCTCGTCAGGTGGGTGTCGATGATGGTCGGCAGGGCGCGGTCGTACCCGTTCCGGATCGCGGCCGCGAGGGTGGCCCCCTTCTCCCGCTCCTCCCGCAACCGCTCGTAGATGAGCACGTTCGCGTCCACCGCCATGCCGAGCATGAGCACGATGCCGGCCAGCCCTGGGAGGGTGAAGGCGGCGTTCATGAGCACCATGAACCCGACGGTGAGCAGCAGGTTGGCGAACAGGGCGACGCACGCCACGATCCCGGCGAACCGGTAGTAGACGACCATGAACAGGAGCACGGCGAGGAACGAGGCGGCGACGGCGATCAGCCCGTTGCGGATGGTCGTCTCGCCCAGGGTGGCGCCGATGGTGTTCTCGCTCACCGGGTCCGGGCTGAGTTCGGCGTTCAGGTTGCCCCCCTTCAGGATGCTCACCAGTCGGGTGGCCGACTTCTGGTCGAAGTTGCCACTGATCACCCCGCGGCCGGGCAGGGTGTCGTTCAGGGTGGGGGCGGACACCACCTTGCCGTCCATGATGACGGCCAGTTGCCGCTCCACCCCGGACGGCTTGTTGCGGGCGGTCAGGTCGCGGAAGCGGGTGCCGCCTTGGGTGAACTCGAAGCTGACCGCCGGCCCCTTCGCCGGGTCGTTGTAATTGTTCGCCAGGATCTTCACGTCGTCCTTCACCACCAAGGCGTCGCCGGGGCTGACCCGGGTGAGGATGAAGTACTCGACCGTTTTCGCCGGCTGGACGGTGCCGTCCGGCAGCCGCTGCTCCTGCTCCTCCTTCGTGCGGCCGCGGGTGGGCATGAAGTTCGGGTGCTTCTCATCCGTCGGGAAGTCGCGGCTGTAGATGGCCATGCCGCCGTACTGGAAGACGTGGCCGGCGTCCCGGTGGAGCTTGGCCAGCGAGAACGTGTTGTTCGACTTCATCTTGCCGTCGCGGTCGCGGTACTGCTTCGGCTCCTTCTCGTACTTCTGGCTCAGCCCCAAGCTCTCCCGCTCCTCCTTGCCCAGTTCCACCCACTCGTAGGTCACGTCGATCGGCGCGTCCCCGGCCGCCTTCACGCTGCGCGGGGTGGGCGGGGGGGGCGGCGTCTCGCCCTTCACGGCCTTGTCCTTGATCAGGTCGCGGTTGGCCGGGTTTTCCAACAGTTCGACCGCCTCGCGGATGCCGTCCGCGTCGTCCGTCGGGTTGGCGACGATGCGGAACTCCAGCACGCCCTGCTGCTTGACGTTCTGCCGCACCTCCTCGACGAACTCTTCGTTCGCCTTCTCCTTCCCGCCGGCCCCGCCGACGAACGGCAAGATGATCTCGATGCGGTTGCGGCCGAGCGGGCGGACGACCACGTTCTTCAGGTCGTTCGGGTCGATCCGCTTCTTCAGCTTGTCGGCCATCTCCTTGATTTCGTCCTCTTTCAGGTCACCGGACTTCACCTGGTAGATGAGGATGGTGCCGCCGGCCAGGTCGATCCCGCGGCGGAACTGCGGCTTCCACCCCTCCACCTCCACCTTGGGCGCCGGCTCCCCGCGGGCGATGGCCTCCTGACGGGCCACGTCTCGCGCCTGGGCACGCTTGGCGGCCTCCTGTTTGGCGGCGTCCGACTCTTCGTAGCCCGCCCAGCCGAGGAACCCGGCGGCGAGGAGGGTGGGCACCAGGCAGATGATCAACCCGCGGAGGAAGTTGCGTCGCATGGCAGGTCCGTTCCGTAAGGCGAGCGGGGGGCGTATAGCCCCCCGGTGCGTGGTCCGATGGCAAATGACGCGGTTCGAGTGGGTTAGCTCTTGGCCGGTTCGGTGGTGGCCGGGGCGGTCTCGTCCACCACGGTGGCGATGGCCGAGCGGAGCACCCGCAGTTTGGTGTCGTCCGACTTGATGACGATCTCGTCCTCGCCGTCCTTGATGGTCACGATCTTGCCCACGATGCCGCTGTTCAACACCACCTTGGCGCCGGCCTTCATCTTGGCCAGCCGCGCGGCCGCCTCCCGCTTCTGCCGCCGCTGGGCGGGAAGCAGCACCACCAGGAAGAACAGTGCGAGCAGAATGATCGGGGCGAAACTCATGATCCCGCCGCCGAACAGCCCCCCCTGTTGCGGGGCCGCGGCGGGGTCGGCCGGCTGCCCGGTGGCGCCGGGGTCGGGGGCCGGGGCCGGGGCTTCACCTTCGGCGAACAGGGGGAGGAACTTCACGGGTGCGGTCTCTTTGAAAAATCGGAACGCGCATCTTAGAGCGGTGGTGCGGACGCGGCAAGGCGACTGCAAGAGGCATCTGGGTGAGCGGCCCGCGTGAGCGGGCTGGTGTTTCAGCATCAGGGGGCTGGCGCCCCCCGCTCGCCGCCGGCCAACGCCGTCAACTTCCGTGCCGCGAACTCGGCGTACTCGCCCGCCACAATCGCCGCCCGTGCCTCTCGCATGAGGGTCAGATAGAAGGCGATGTTGTGCAGGCTGAGCAGCGTCGGACCGAGCATCTCGTCCGCCGCGAACAGGTGGTGCAGGTACGCCCGGCTGTAGTTCGCACAGCAGTAGCAGGCGCAATTGGACGCGAGCGGGGCCGGATCTCGCCGGTGTTTGGCATTCCGCAAGCGGAGCGTGCCGGAACTGGTGAACGCCAGCGCGTTCCGCCCGCTGCGGGTGGGCATCACGCAGTCGAACATGTCGAGGCCCGCCCCGACCGCGATGACGAGATCCTCCGGCCGGCCGACGCCCATCAGGTAGCGAGGCTTCTGGCTCGGCAGCAGGGCGGCACACGCCGGCAGCGCGGCGTGCATCTTCTCCGGCGCTTCCCCCACGCTGAACCCGCCGAGCGCGTAGCCGGGGAAGTCCATCGGCACCAGCGCCCCCGCACACTCCGCCCGCAACTGCACGTCCAGCCCGCCTTGCACGATGGCGAACTGCGCCTGATCCGCCCGCGTGTGGTGCCGCTTGCACCGCTCCGCCCAAAGGATGCTCCGCCGCACGGCATTCCGGATGACGGCCGGGTCGCCGTCCGCCGGCGGGCACTCGTCGAGTACCATTGCGATGTCGGACCCCAGATTCTGCTGAATCTCCACCGCTTTCTCGGGGGTCAACTCCAGCGGCGATCCGTCGAGGTGGCTTTTGAACTTCGCCCCGTGATCGGTGATCTTTCGCTGCTCGGCCAGGCTGAAGACCTGATACCCGCCGCTGTCGGTCAGAATCGGGCCGGACCAGTTCATGAACTGGTGCAACCCGCCGAGGTCGCGGATGAGTTCGTCGCCGGGTCGCAACGTGAGGTGGTAGGTGTTGCCGAGGATGATCTGTGCCCCGCAGTCGCGGACCATCTCCGGCGTCAACCCCTTCACCGTGGCCTGCGTGCCGACGGGCATGAAGACGGGCGTTTCGATGACCCCGTGCGGGGTCGTGATGGTGCCGGCACGGGCGGGGCCGTCGGTGACGTCGAGGCGGAAGGAGATTGCCATTCGGGATATTGTCGCCGCGAGCCGCAGGCGAGCGCGTCGGACCTTTGACGCGCT
>JANNDF010000048.1:0-5789 GCA_031387445.1 Planctomycetia bacterium | reverse complement strand
CTGGGTGGGCTGAGGGCACACCCAGCCGGCTGACGCCGGCGGTTCCAGAAGTTTACCCGCCTCAGCCGTTGGCGGCCTGCTGGGGCTGTGCCGTGTTCTTCACCGGCAGGCTGAGGATGTTCGACCGCTGGGGTGCCTCGGGCTGACCGCCCCCGCACCCGCCGGTCGGCGTCTCCTCCTCCACCAGTTGCAACTTCCGGCGGCGGGCCATCCGCTCATTCCCTTCGGGCATCAGGCTGGTCTTGGTGCCCTGGATCAGCCCGCTCACCCCGCGGGTGTCGGTCTTGTTGATGGTGCCCGGCTTGTCCTCGGCCTGATACCGCACCAGCATGCCTTCGTAGTTGCGAAGGATGACGGCGTCGTCGCTCATGCTCACCATGTAGTTCGGCATGAGCGGGATCTTGCCGCCCCCGTGCGGGCTGTCCACCACGTAGGTCGGGATGCCGATGCCGGACGTGTGCCCCCGCAGCCCTTCCATGATCTCCAGCCCCTTCCACACGCTGGTGCGGAAGTGGCCGGCGCCGGTGACCGGGTCGCAGTGGAACAGGTAGTACGGCCGCACCTTGATCCGCAGCAGCCCGCGGAGCAGTTCCCGCATGGTGCCCAGGTCGTCGTTCACCCCCTTGAGCAGCACCGAGTGGTTGTTAATCATCATGCCGCGGCGGAGCAGGCTCTTGCACACGCGGGCGGCTTCGGGGGTCACCTCCCGCGGGTGGTTGAAGTGCGTCTGGATGTACACCTTCTCGGCCGAGTCGAGCAGGTCGAGCAGGTCGTTGTCGTACAGCCGCTGGGGGAGCGTGACCGGCACGCGGGTGCCGATGCGGACCACGTCGACGTGCTTGATCGCCTTCAGGTTGTCCAGGTAGTACCGCAACTTGGGCAGCGGCAGCGTGAGCGGGTCGCCGCCGCTCACCACCACGTCCTTGATCTCGGTGTGCTCGCGGATGTACTCGATCATCCGCTCGTCGTCCTTGCTGATCCCCTCCCACCCGCCGCGGGTGAGGGTGGCCCGCTTCCGCGTGCAGTACCGGCAGTACATGGTGCAGTTCGGGGTGGTCAGCATCAGCACCCGGTCGGGGTAGCGGTGCGTCAGCCCGTTCACCGGCGAGTCTTTGTCTTCTTCGAGGGGGTCGTCCAGTTCGAACCCGCCCTCGGCTTCGAGCGGCGAGGGGACCGACTGCAACCGGATGGGGTCGTCCGGGTCGTCGGTGTTGATGAGGGAGAAGTAGTACGGCGGGATGGCCAGCTTGTAGTCCGCTTCCAGCTTGCCGATGGCTTCCAGTTCATCGCGGGTGAACGGGATGAGGTGGCGGAGCTGGCGGATCGAGCGGATGGCGTTCTGCTGCTGCCACTTCCAGTCGTCCCACTGGTGGTCTGGCACATCGGCCCAGACGGGGTGGCGGCGGCCGGCACTCGGGGGTTCGTCGTCCGGGGTGGAAGAAACCGGGTCCACCGGACACGACGGAGGCAGCGGGAGCGGCGCCTCGGAGGTGGGGAACATAAAGGCAGTGACCTCTGAAGGTCGGACCCGGCGGGCTTGCGACGATCGCGGGCCTCACGCCGGGGAGTGCCGATCTGTCGTGCGGGAGTCGCGCACGGATGACACTTCAAGAACGAATAGTAACGCCGGGTTCGGGAAATACAAGTTTGCGCGGCCACAACTGCCGTTGACTTCACACTCGAACGGTGGCGCAGTCGGCATCACCCGCACCGATCGTGCCGCGATCGCCCGAAGAAGTGGTGTGGTCAACGTGAAGGCCGCGCGCAAGCGGCGTGTCATCGCCGCGACGGTTTCACTCGGCGAGTTGGCGGTTCAGGTATCGCACCAGCACGGCGGCGTGGGCGAGCGGTTGGGTGGTGTCGTTCGGGTCACCGCTGTCGCACACGTCGTGAACGAACTGCACGACACCACGACGGGCGACCGCGAGGAGTTGATCGATCACCGTCGGGTCGATGCGGTTCTCGATCACCCACTCGTAGGTGGGCACGTAAATCCGCCGTCGCGCGTCCACCACGCCGAGCAGTTGCTTGCCGAACTGGTGCCCGCTCGGCTTGCCGCCGCGTTTCGCTCCCGGCCCGTGGAAGAACCGCGGGGCGGTCTTCCCGCGGATCACCTTCAACCCCTGCCACACGCCTTCGACGGTGTCGCTGACGTTGCCGGGCATCCCCGGCACCGGAACGCCGCCGTGAACCCACATCGGGCTGAGCGTGCAGAACGGCGGGTCGGCGTAGCTGCTCACGTCGATGACGGCCCTGCCGGCGGGCAGGTTCTCGACGTGGTACCGGGGGACGAACACGAAGCGGGCGGGGGCGATCATGCCGGGCGGACACGGCGCGGCGAGCGGGGTTCGCGGCGGCTGAAGCAGGTCGCGGTCGAACAGTCCCCGCAGGGGACGTGAGGCCCGACGGCCGATCACTTCGCAACGGTGACCCGACCGTGAGGGAGGGTGCCCACCGCAGCACGCCCCCTCCCTCACGGTCGGATCTCCGTTGTTTGGGCCGCTGGCCGTCGCGCCTCGCGGTTCCTGCGGAACCTGCTCGACCGCGACCTACTCTCGCCACTCACCCCTTCACGCGGCCCCTCGGGCGGCAGAGGTCGAGGACGTGACGCAGCACGTCCCGCACGGAGATGACGCCCACCGGCCTGCCCCCGTCCACCACCGGCAGGTGACGGTAGTTGCCCGCGTCCATTTGGCGGACGGCATACGCCAGCGGGTCGTTCGCCCGCACCGTCTCGGGGTTGCGAGTCATGAACTGAGTCACCGGCAACAGGGGAAGGGTGTCGCTGCCGGCGACCTTGGTGAGGAAGTCGCGCTCGGTGAGGATGCCGACGAGCAGGCCGAAGGCGTCGGTGACCAGTACCGCCCCGACGCCCTCGGCGGTCATCACCCGCATGACGCGTCCCAGGTCGGCGGCGGGCGGCACGCACACCGGCGGGCGGGGGCGGAGGTGGGCGACGGTGTCCCGCAGCAAGGCCGCTTCCACCGCGTCGGCCGGCTGCGGGCGGTCGAACGCCGTCAGATCGCCGCCGCAGTGGGTGCAGGCGTCGAGTCCCATCGCGTTCGTCGTCCCGCACGCCGGGCAGATCATCCGTGGTGCCAACCGGGGGAAACGGATACCGTTGTTCTAGGCGCGGCGGTCCGCGCACGCGGAAGAAGTGCGCCGGTTGGTCTGGGGAACGGGCGGCGTCAGCCGCGTGGGTGCCGACCACCCGCGGGTTCACACCCGCGGTTCACCTGACCGTCGGGCCGACTTCTCCCGTAGACACCCGCCGGCCGTGGCGGTACACCCACCGGCGGAGGAACCCGCGTGCCCACCCGCCTGCTCGACTACCTGTTCGCCGCCCTGTTCGGCACATTCCAGAGGATGATCTTCTGGGAGCTGCTCCGCGTCTTCCTCCTCTGCCTGCTCGCCCTGGCCGGCATCTTCACCCTGCTGGCCGTGCTCCAGCAGATCCAGTTCGGCGTGTCGCTCACGCAAGCCCTGAAGATGCTCCCGCTGCTCGTGCCCACGTCCATCCCGTGGATCACCCCGCCCAGTTGCCTGTTCGCCTCGTGCGTGGTGTACGGGCGGATGGCGAACGACAACGAGGCGGTCGCGCTCAAGGCGGCCGGGGTGGACCTGCTGTCCGTCCTCCGCCCGTCCCTCGCACTCGGCGCGGTCGCCTGCACGTTCGTCGCCTACCTCCAGTTCGACGTCACCCCGCAGGCGTGGCGGGGCAGCCGCGAGGTGCTCGTCGAAGACCCGGAGGAGGCCATCGGGCTGATGCTCAAGCGGCGGCAGACGCTCGAGTTCGCGTCCGGCCACACGGTGATGAAGTTGAGCGTGCGGGACGTGCAGGCCGTCACGCGGAAGGAGCGGGTGACGGACGAGGCGACCGGCGAGGTGTTCATCCGAGAGGTGCCCGAACAGCGGCTGATGGACGTGGTGCTCAAGCAGCGGAAGGGGGACGCCCGCAACTGGCAAGACCCGGACTTCGTCGCCCGCACGCACTCGGCCGTGCTGCGGGTGGAACCGCCCAGCGGCGACCGCAAGGGGAAGGTGCGGCTGGACTCCGGCCGGTGGGAGTCGTGGTCGCGGAACAACGAGCAGGGCGCCGGCACCGGCACGCACGTCATGCGGCCGGAAGACTCGGAAATGGACCTGCCCGCTCAGTTCAACATGGAGGTGCTCCGGAAGGAGAATTCATACAACCCGGCGATGGTGGACTGGGTGCAACTGCCCGTCACGGCCGCCGAGGTGACGCGTGTGGCCGAGTCGCACCGCCTGTACGCCCGCCGGCTGACCGAACTGCCCGACCGCCCGCTGACGGGCGCGGAGGTGGTGGCGTTCCAGGCCGAGGTGGGCATCCCCCCCGCCCCCGAACCGGCCGCGCGGTTGAAGCAGATCTCGGACGAACAAGATCAGGTGAACATGTTCACCCGCATGGACCGCACCCTGCGGTACGAGTACCACCTGCGACCGGCCATCGCCTTCGGCTGCCTGCTGTTCGCCGTCCTCGGCTGTCCGGTCGGCCTGTGGGCGAACCGGGCCGACTACCTGAGCATCTTCGTCATCTGCTTCCTGCCGGCGCTGCTGGTGTACTACCCCATCCTGTTCATGGTCGGCGGGTACGCCCGCGACGGCAAAATCCCGATGGCCCTGGGCGTGTGGACGGCCAACGTGGTGCTGGCCCTCGGCACGGTGGTGCTCTCCTGGCGGCTCATCCGGCGGTAGGTGAAAGCTCACCTCGTCGTCCCCCTTCTCCGCCGCCTCGCGGGTTCGTCCGCCCCGCGCCCTCGCCGACGTTCGCCACGTCGATACAGTGATCGCCACCCCGCCGGGCCTCACCCCCATGCCCATCTCATTCAACTGCTCGTGCGGCGAGCGCCTCGAAGTGGACGACGAACTGGCCGGGAAGCAGGCCCGCTGCCCGTATTGCGAGGCGGTGGTGAGCGTGCCGGCCGCCGGTTCCCCCCGGGCCGCGAAGCGGGCGAAGCCGGTCGCCCCCGCCGACACCGACGACGACCGTGGTGGGTTGTCCGGCTCGCTCAACCCGCTCGAACGCGGCAACCGGCCGTCGTCCCGCGGGCGTCGGCGTGATGACGACGACGACCGACCGTCCCGCCGTCGGAGTGAGGACGACGAGGACGACCGCCCCCGCCGGCGACCAGCCTACGACGAGGATGACGAGGACGACCGCCCCCGCCGACGCCGGCGGTTCGAGCCGCCGCCGTACAACCTGTTCAACAACCAGACCATCGCCGGCAGCATCGCCATCGTGCTCAGCATCGCGGTGATGGGCATCGCCCTTTTCTTCGACGTCTGCTGGTACGGCCTGCTGTTCGTCACCGTTGCCGGCGTCATCGCCCTCATCCGCGGGCTGGTCTCCGGCCGGAACGGTTAACTCATGCCCAACACCCCACCGCCGGTCACCGTTTGGGCCGAAGACGCCGAGCCGGATCGCCCGCCGCCCCGCACCGCCCCGCCGCGGCACGCCGAGCGGCAGGCGTGGGAGGTGTTCGACCGCGTGGCCGGCGGCACCCGCACCCGCCGCCGCCCGCTCCGCCCGGTGTGGTGGGGGTTTGTGACTGGTGGCGCGTTGGTGGTCATCGGCGGGCTGGTGGCGTGGTTTCAACTCGATCTGGGCCTGATGCACGTGCCGACGGTCGCGCTCATCGCCGCCGGCCTGGTGCTGATGCTGAAGACGCTGATGGGGTATCGGTGAAGTGGTGGGGGCGCGCCCCCCGAGCGGTAAAGGGCCCCCGCCCGGGGGGGCCGGGCACAACAAAAACACCACCCCCCCCCCC
>JANNDF010000034.1:0-5635 GCA_031387445.1 Planctomycetia bacterium | reverse complement strand
TTCCCATCGCCCGCTTCAGCCACGCCCGCGCGTATGCCCAGTGCCGGTCTGCCGTACTCGCCGCCCTACCCAACACCTCTGCCGCCTGATCCGCTGTCAGCCCCGTGAAGTACCGCAGCTTCACCAACTCGGCTTTCTCCGGGTGCTGTGCGGCGAACGTGGTCAGCGCGTCGTTCAGCGCCAACAGTTCATCATCGGGTGTCGGCGACGCGATCTGATCCGGTTCGACCTGTTCCCGCTCCGCCCCGCCTCCGCGTTTGAGCGACTTCCGCCGTCGGGCTTGCTCGACCAGAATCCGCCGCATGGCTTCGGCCGCCGCCGCGAAAAAGTGCCCCCGCCCGTCGAACCGGGGGGACGAGCCGGAAGCGTGAGCGACGGGAGTGCCGACGAGTCGCAAGTACGCCTCGTGAACGAGTGCGGTGGCGTCGAGCGTCTGGCCGGGCTTCTCGGACGCCAGCTTCGCCCCCGCCAGCTTCCGCAACTCGGCGTACACCAGCGGCAGCAACTCCGCCGCCGCCCGCGGGTCGCCGCCGCATGCCGCCTCCAGGAGTTGCGTGACGGGCGTCACTTGCTCTCCCGTGGCGGCGGGATGATTTCGGGCGTTCGCCACTTGTCCGGCCCCGGATCGGGGGGCGGAGGTTGTGTTCGCTGCCACGCTTCAAGGAGCTTGTCTCGCTCGCGGCCTGCTTTCATGCCATTCGCTCGAATGCGGTACCACAAGTTCGGCTCGGTGGCGGCCCAACCGGGGAACGGGAAGTCGGCATATGGCGGCTTCGCGGCGGCCAGTTCACGCTGCTTCGCCGCCCATGTCGGCTGGTCCCACGGCTGGAACGTCCCCTCCGGGCTGAGTTCCCCACCGACCACGACCTGTGCCCAGAGTTCGACCAGTTCTGAGGGGAAGTCGAGCCGCTTGGCGTCGGGCAGGATGCGCAATTCCGTATGGTCGTTGCCCCGTACGCCGTCGAATTCATCGTGGTAGGCGCGGACGGTGACTCTGCCGAAGCCGGGAAAGTGCTGACCGCCGGGCCAGCACGGCAAGTCTTTCTCCGTCACGGTGTCGATGTTCTCCCAGAAGCGGCCGTCCGGGGCGAGCTTGGCGAGGTCGGGGTGGTATTTCCGGCCGCGCGGGGGCTTGAGGCGCTGGATCGGGTCGGCGGTCAGTAGCGCCCGCCCCTGGCGCAGGAGTGTGCCGCCCAACTCACCGACGGGGTTCTCCCAGTCCGGTGCGTGAAACGCGAAAGATCTCTCCGGCGTCCACGACCCCGGCTTGCCGATCCGAACCACGCCCTGGAAGATCGCATCCATGCCGCCGTCTGAAGACAAGCTGAGCAGGTCATCGGTGACGAACGACATGTACTGAAATCCCTTGATCGCTGAAATGGCTTCGATGAGCGCGGCATCCTTGACCTGTTTCCAACCCGAACTCGTCCACAGCACGACATTTCTGGGACCGGGTGGAGATTGATAACTCCCGCCGGTGTGTCGGTGGGTCACCACCCATTTGCCCGTCGGGCTGACTTCGACCGTGAGAAAAGGCTCCGGGCCGGGGTGATCGAGGCGGGCGAGTTCGCGGCCGTCGGCGGCGGACACGATCACAACCTGCGGGACATCTTTCTTGTCGACCGATTCTTCTTTGTAAACCAGCCAGCGTTTGTCCGGAGAGAGCTTCCACTCCGAAAGCTTGCGGCCGGGCTTATCGAGCCGCCGGAGGAACTTCCCCGTGCGGGTGTCGTAGAGGTCGTTCGGCCCATTACGCCCTGAGCCTACCTTGTTCGGCTCGTAACCGGCACGTACACCGATGACCTGTTCTGACTGGAGCAGAGCGATTCCGTTCGCCACGAGGAGGGGATTGGCCTTTTTGGCGACGAGTCTGACTTCAGATCGCCCCATCCCGGCCGGGTAGATGAACCGCTCGGGCCGTAGCGGAGTTCTTGCCCGAAGCGTGCCGTCCGTGTTCCAGAAGCGGACAACACTGTCCGGATCTTGAGTGAAGATCGTCTGGCCGTCCGGGCTAAATCCGTACTGCAACACTCGCTCGGTGCCTTCCCGCAAGACGCCAATCCGAGCCAAGTTCGGAATGGCCAGAAGCTCAAGGCCCTGGCACTCGTAGCCCGCGATGCATCGGCGAGAGTCCGAACTAACTTCGCCGGGCCAACTCATCTCGTACGGCAGCTCGAACGGCAGTACCAGCGGAACGAACTCCTGCCCTGAAGAGATGACCGCGGCCGTCTGGAACTCGCGGAGCTTCACGAAGTCGGGGTTTTCTTCGAAGGTGGTAAAGGTTGTACCGCTAAAGTTCGGCCCTATGCTTGGAGTTGTGACAGAGTTCTTGAGCGGGCGAGCCAGTCGCAGCAGCCCCACCCGCGCGTCCGCCTTGTATTCCAGCAAATCAGCATCGATTCGGGCACCGGCGCTGCGGATTTCCGCTTCGACTGCGGCCTCCCAGTAGACTTCCGATACCTTCAGCCAGGCGTCCTTGTTCTGTTCGGCCTCCTCCCGCTGCTCTTGGGCCTCTTGCTCCTTCTCGCGGGCGATCGCCTCGGCCCGACGGGCCTGGATTGCCAGCACGGTCGCAACCGCAACGCCTGTCAACAGCATCAGCGAGAACGCGCACGCCACCCACACCGCAGCCTTATTCCGCCGGTACGCCTTTGCCAGCCTGTATCCCAAGCTCGGGGGCACAGCCTGCACCTGTTCGCCGGACAGGTAGCGTTGCACGTCGGCGGCGAACCCGTTGGCCGTTTCGTACCGGCGGGCGCGGTCCTTCTCCAGTGCTTTCATCACGATCCAGTCGAGTTCCCCTTTCATCAGTTGGGAGAGTTTGGCCGGTTCGCTCCCGCGGGTGGCGGCGATGCTCGCGCGGGTGTCGGCGGTACTCAGCCGCTGGCTCGGCCGCGGCGGTTCCTCCTCCCGCACCATCCGTAGCACCTCGTCCAGTGCTGCCTTCTTCAGCCGCTCGCGCTCGATGGGCGGGCTGCCGGCGAGCAGTTCGTACAGCAGCACGCCGAGGGCATACACGTCGGCCCGCGTGTCCACGTCCAGTTGGTTGAAGGTGGCCTGCTCCGGGGCCATGTACGTCGGCGTGCCGACGAGCGCCCCGAACCCGGTGTAGATCGTCTTCTCGGTGAGCTGCTGGCCGACCGCCTTCGCCACGCCGAAGTCGATCACCTTCGGCACGGGCGTCTCGTCGTGCAGGGCCACCAGCACGTTAGATGGTTTGATGTCGCGGTGGATGATGCCCTTCATGTGGGCGTGCTGAATCGCCTGACACACCGGCACGAACAGTTCGAGGCGTTGCTTCGGCGTCAGCTTGCGGGCGTCGGCGAACTCGGTGATCGGCGTGCCCTTCACCAGTTCCATGACGAAGTACGGCCGGCCGTCGGGGGTGGTGCCGGCGTCGAGCACCTTCGCAATGTTCGGGTGGTCCATCACCGCCAGCGCCTGGCGTTCGGCTTCAAAGCGACCGAGCACGCTGCGGCTGTCCATCCCCGGCTTGATGAGCTTGACGGCCACCCGCCGCTTGATCGGTTCGAGTTGGTTGGCCACCCACACCTCGCCCATGCCGCCCTCGCCGATCTTTTCGAGCAGCTTGTACGGGCCGACGCGATCCCCCACGGATGCCGACGGCTCCGGCGGCTGTTGCGTGCGGTGGACGGTTTGTTCGACATCCACCGGCCGGCGGTCGAGCGGGTTGCTGGCGTCGGCCGCGGCCAGCAGTTCTTCCACCTGCCTCCGCACGGCCGGGTCGGGGCAGTGGGCGTTCAGGTAGGCGGCGCGATCCGACGCCGGCAGTTCGAGGGCGGCGGCGAAGAGGGATTCGTCGGTCACGGCGGTGGCCCTCGCGGAGCGGGTGTCACACCACCATGCGAAATCGGCCGGCCGAACGCACCAAAATTTCCCCCCAGCCGGGTAAACTGTGGGAAAGGAGTTTCGCCATGCCGCTCCGCGACCACTTCCGTTCGCCGGTGAATGACAAACACCGCTGGGACGCCGTTCACGGGTGGTGGCCGGCCGAAATCGCCCGGCACCTGTTCGACCTGCTGCCGGCCGGCTTCCAGGCCGAGCCGAAGATTCACCACGGCTCGCCGTTCGAGGTGGACGTGTCGATGATCGAGGACGACGACCGACTGCAGGCCACGGACGAGGGCGAAGGCGAAGGCGGAACGGCTACGCTCACCGCCGTCGCCCCACCACTCACCGTGGCGGCCGATCTGACCGAGTTGGACGAGTACGAGATCCGGGTGTACGATGTCGAGCGGGGGCGGACGCTGGTGGCGGCGGTGGAACTGGTCAGCCCGGCGAACAAGGACCGCCCGGAGCGGCGGGAGCAGTTCGTGAACAAGGTGGCCTCCCTTCTGAGACGGGGGGTGTGCGTGACGGTGGTGGACATCGTGACCGTTCCGCAGGCCAACTTGTATGCCGAACTGCTCGCCCGTATCGGCCAGACCGACCCCCGCCTGGGCGACCCGCCGGCCCCGCTGTACGCCGTCACCCTCCGCGGGCGGAAGCCGAAGAAGAAACGCCCGCTGCTCGACCTGTGGTTCTTCCCGCTCGCCATCGGCCAGCCGCTGCCGACGCTCCCACTCTGGATCGGCCCGGACCAGTGCGTCGAACTGCCACTCGAACCGAGCTACCAGGAGGTGTGCCGGCTGCTGCGGATCGCGTGAGTCTCAGCCTTGTGCCGCCCGCTCTCCCACCTTCTCCAACTGCTTCAGCACGTCGTCCACGGAGGCGATGTCGAACAGCGGCACGGCGGTTATGGCGACGCTCTGTACGCGGTCGTGGTCCGGCAGGTCGAAGCGGTTCACCACACCGACCGGGAACGGTTGATCCCACTTCGTCCAGGCGTCCCACCCATCCCAAAACGCCGGTTCCTTCCCGCCGTCTTCGTTCACCCGGTAAGTCACTCGTGCCAACACCAAATGCGGCTCCTGCGGCTTTGGCGATTCATCCCAAAAATGGACCATCAACACTTCGTACACGTTCTTAGGCAAATCGCCGTTACACGTCGGCAGACACACCGCGTACGGCATCCACTGGTCCGGGCGCATCGGTGACGAACTCATGCCGTCGAAGGCGTAGTTCGCCCACACGGCTTCACGTCCGTTTCGCTTCAACCTTGCCAGGGTGTCCATGAGCAGCCGGCTCACGTCTTTGTGCAGTTGGTACACGGCTGCAAACGCTTGGCCGATCTGTTTGCCATAGTCAGAGTGCATGGGTCCACCGGGCGGGGGTCGGGGTGATGTTCAAATCGGCGATGGTGCGGAAGGGGGTGGCCCACGGCGCGGGGGTCGGCGTGACGCCCGACAGGTCGGGATAGTTCTTCCACCCGTCGAACCCGCTCAGGCCCAGGCGGTCGAGGAACTTCGCCACGTCGGTCAGGATGCGGTCACACGGCGGAGATGCGGTACTCGCGGTGCGGCTGGCAATGTCTTGAAGCGTCTGCCACCGCAGGCCGAACAGCCGGTGTGCGTCGCCACCCGAATCCACGCTCTCCCGGAATGCCATTCAGTTAGCGTGCAAGTCCTTTGGCGTCCTACCGTTTCGTCACCTCCGAGGTGCCGAACTTGGTCCCGACACTCACCGCCGCACTGGCCCAACTCCGCTCCGACCTGGCCGCTGTGCTCGCTCCCGC
>JANNDF010000026.1:0-1375 GCA_031387445.1 Planctomycetia bacterium | reverse complement strand
GGGGGGGGGTTCCCGGGGTTCCCTTTGGGTTGCGCGGCCCGCCCCCCCGCCGCCCGCGGCGTGGCCCCGCGCCTAACTCCGCTTCTCACTCAATACACCCCGACCACGGTCGAGCCGGCCAGCTCGGCGAACGGCCGCACTCCGCTCACCCCGTCCCACGGGTACTTGTCGAACGGCTTCTCCCGCTCGCCCTCGTCCCGTTCGGGGAAGCGGGGGACGAAGAACTCCTTGGTGAACGTGCTGAGCAGCACCCGCCCGGTGGCCCCGTAGGGCACCACTTCACTGTAGTCCTTCGGGTTCACCACCTCGATGACGGCCCGCGGTTGCGGGGCGTAGTAGCTGATCTTGAACCCGTCGTCCGGGCCGATGGGCTTGCTGCACGCCAGCCCCATGAGGGTGTTGCCGTAGGTGGGAGTCATGTACACGTCCCCGTTGTTCAGCATTTCCTCGTAGGCCTCGCGGGTGAACTGCGGGGTGAACTCGGTGCCGCCGCTGAAGATGCCCGTGAAGCCGGCCGCCTTGATGCTCTTCAGCCCGCCGCTCGGGATCGGCTTCTTCAGCTCGCGGTACTTGTCCTCCAGCTTGCCGTTCCGCAGGGCCTCGTCGAATGCCGCGAGCAGCTTGGGCGTGGTGAACATGCACTTGATGTCGTGCCCGCCGGCCAGCACCGTGATGGCCTGGTCGATGCAGTGCTCCTTGTAGGCGTTCGCCTCGGCGATCTTGCGGGCCTTCAGGCACTTGACCACGTACCGCGGGTCGAGGTCGATGGCGAAGCAGATGCCGCCGCGGTACTGGGCCAGGTGCTCGATCGCCAGTCGCAGTCGCCGCGGGCCGCTCGGCCCGAGCATGAGCCAGTTGCTGCCGCGGGGGAAGTACTTCTCCGGCAGGGTGTCGGACATCATCTCGTAGTCGATCTTGAAGTCGTCGATGACGATGCGGGATTTCGGCAACCCCGTCGTGCCGCCCGTCTCGAACACGTACACCCCGCGGTCGGCGTAGGCCTTCGGCACCCACTTCCGCACCGGCCCGCCCCGCAGCCAGTCGTCCTCGAACACGGGGAACTTCTTCACGTCGTCCCACCCGTTCACGTCGGTGAGCGGGTTGAAGTCGAACGTCTTGGCTTTGTCCAGCCAGAACGGGGTGCCGGTGTCGGGCGAGAAGTGCCACCGCACGATTTCGCGCACGTGAGCGTCGAGCTGCTTGCGGGCGTTGGCGATCTTCTCGTCGAGCGTCGCGCCAGTAACGGGCGTCGGCTTGCCGGGGGTGTCGGGGAGGGCCATCGGGGGACTCGGGTGGGATGCAGTATTGATAGGCGGCGGGTGGGGGGCTTGGCGAACCCGGCCCGCAAGGGCCGTGGGAACGAACCACTGGCTCG
>JANNDF010000023.1:0-4816 GCA_031387445.1 Planctomycetia bacterium | reverse complement strand
GGGGGGGGGTTTTTTGTTGGGGTTGGGTTGTCTCCGGTGTGTTGGTGGGGGGGTGTCTCCCCCCCTCCCCCCCCCCCCCCCCCCCACTGCCGGGGTTCACCCAACTCGCCCGTCTTCACGCCGTCTTCGCAATCGGCGCATAAATTACCTGGACCCACCCCCGCCATCCGGCAGGCCGGAGGACGTTCGTGTCCCGGATTTTTTCGGACATCTTCACCTCCCGCCCGCCGGTCGATCCGGTCGGGCATCGGACGAAGTTTCAGATCCAGGGCGTCAACTTCTGGTACCCGGGCAAGCAGGCGCTCTTCGACGTGTCGCTCACCATCCCCGAGCAGTCGGTGGTGGCGTTCATCGGCCCGAGCGGGTGCGGCAAGAGCACCCTTCTGCGGCTGCTGAACCGCATGAACGACCTGATCGACGGGTGCAAGCGGACGGGCAGCATCACCCTCGACGGCAAGGACATTTACGGGTCCGAGATCAACCTGGTGGACCTGCGGCGGCGGGTGGGCATGGTGTTCCAGAAGTCGAACCCGTTCCCGAAGAGCATCTACGAGAACGTGGTGTTCGGCCCGCGGGCGGCCGGGGTGCGGGACAAAGCCCGGCTGGACTACCTGGTGGAGCGGTGCCTGAAGCAGTCCGCCCTGTGGGCCGAGGTGAAGGACCGGCTGAACGCGTCGGCGATGGCCCTGTCGGGCGGGCAGCAGCAGCGGCTGTGCATCGCGCGGGCGCTGGCCACCGACCCGCAGGTGCTGCTCATGGACGAGCCGGCGAGCGCCCTCGACCCGAAGTCCACCAACGCCATCGAAGACCTGATCGACGACCTGAAGAAGCAGTACACGATCGTCATCGTCACCCACAACATGCAGCAGGCCGCCCGCGTGTCCGACTGGACCGCCTTCTTCTACGAGGGGCAGGTGGTGGAGTTCAGCCCCACCCTGCAACTGTTCACCAAGCCGGAGAAGCGGCAGACGGAAGACTACATCACCGGGCGATTCGGGTAACGGAGTCATTGGTCATTCGTCATTCGTCATTCGTCACCAGTCATTAGGCGGCGGTCAGAGGTCATCGGGGGCAATTGACGGCAGGAGGCTGGTGCCGATGACCACTGACTGATGACTAATGACTCCCGGAGGGGAACATGCCGACCCCACGCATTCTGATCATCGAAGACGAGCGCGGGCTGGTGCAGACGCTGACCTGGTACTTCTCCCGCGAGGGGTACGAGACGCTGGTGGCGCACGACGGGGTGGACGGGTTGCGGAAGGCGCGGACGCACCTGCCCGATTGCGTGCTGCTCGACGTCATGCTGCCGGGGGCCGACGGGCTGACCGTGTGTCGCGAGCTGCGGGCGGGCGAGCGGACCCGCGACATCCCCATCATCATGATCACGGCGAAGAGCGAGGAGGCCGACCAGATCGAGGGGTTCGCCAAGGGGGCCGACGACTACGTCACCAAGCCGTTCAACAACAAGATCCTGCTCCAGCGGGTGAAGGCGCTGCTGCGGCGGGTGGAAGGGCAGGGCGACGCGAACGACGTGGTCGAGCACCTGGGCGTGAAGATCGACCGCGTGCGGCACCGGGTCACGCTCGCCGAGCACAAACTGGAACTCACCCCCACCGAGTTCCGCCTGCTGGAGTGCATGGTGCGGCAGCCCGGCCGGGCGTTCACCCGCCACCAACTCATGGACGCGGCCATCGGTGAAGGGCAGATCGTGCTCGAACGCACCATCGACGTCCACATCAAGACGCTGCGGAAGAAGATGGAGGCGGCCGACAACAGCACCATCGAGTTGATCGAGACCGTCCGCGGGGTGGGCTACCGATTCCGCGAGATGAAAGCCGACGTGGTGTGACTGGAACCGGGAACGCCAGGTGCCGAATTCTTGCCATGACCACCCGCCGCGGAGCGGCGGGTGGTTGGGCGGTTTGAGAGCGAGAAGGTCGCGTCACTCATTTCGCCAGCTTCCACACCGCGCCGGCCGGCAGGATGAACGCCTTGCTGTGCTGGCGGAGGTCTTCGGTCGCCCCCGGCTTCCGCGTGAAGGTGAACGTCGTCTTCCCGTCTTTCGTCTCCGCCGCCGACGCCAGTTGGTCTTTGCCCGACCCCTGCCACTGGAACAGCAGAACGTAATCGGTCTTGAAGTCGGCTTTCAGGTTCGAGCCGAGCACGGCGAGCGGGGACAACTTCAGATCGCCGGCGCTGGTCAGTTTGAGCGGCTCGCCCAGCGTCGCGTCCTTGTTGAAGTCTACCTTGTACTCGGCCAGGTCGATCTCCCGTGCCTCCAACTTCTTCGGTGGCGTCACCTCCGGCCTACGGATGAAGACGGTCGGAGCTGTCTGCCCGAACGCGGTGAGTGTGGTCAGCCCGCACAGCACCAGCACGGCGGCGAGTCGCATGGGTCGGTCCTCGGTGAAGTGAGCCCGCGGCCGGACAACCGCGGGCGGGATCATTCTACCGCCCGCCCGCGGGTCGGCGTCACTTGCCCGCCTTCCACTCGGCCCCGACCGGCACCGCGATCATGTGCGCGTGCTGCCGCAGGTCTTTCGTCCGGCCCGGCGCCAGCGTGCTGGTGACGGTGGCCTTGCCGTCCTTCGTCTCGACCGCGTGGGTCAACTTGTCTTGCCCCGACCCGGCCCACTGGAACAGCGCCAGGTACTCCTTCTTGAAGTCCACCTTGATCTCCTTGGCCGACTCGCCGAACGCCTTCGTCAACTCGTCTTCGCTCTTGAACACCGTCGGCTCGGCCCACTTCGCCACTTCCTTCTTCGGCACCTTCACGTCCTTCAGGTCAACCTCGCGGACGGCCGCCTCGTCCTTCTTCGTCGCGTCCGGCTTCTTCTCGTCGGCCGCCGACGCGACGAACGCGGCCACACTGCACACGGCGAGGGCACACAGGTAACGCATGAGTGTCTCCAGGAGGAATGCCGACCTTCAGGGTCGGGGTCGGGCGAGGTGATTCTACCCACGACGAGGCGGAGTCAGCCTGTGGAACGCCTGGAACGGCACAATCGGCGTGTCCGGAATTTCTTCGCCACCCGTCCGATTTTTCCCGACAGGTGCCACCCGACGCCTGGGCTGGCACGCGAGTGTAAATTTTGCCGGGTGCGGTTCACGCATGGCGCGCGGGTGGGTTGAATGGTGCGAAGCGGAGCGTTGAAACCGTTCTCCCGCCGGTGACGGTTCGCCCCACGAGACGCACCATGCCTGCCGCCGACACCCCCCGTCATTTTCTTCGCCCGTTTTTGGTCAAGTCCGGGACCATCGCCCTGGTCGGGGTCTTCGCGGGTGCGGTCACGGTCGTGTTGACGCGGCCACCGGAAGGGACACCATCGCCGGGCGGGCGCGAGACCGAGGTGCGAGTGCGGGCGGCGTTCGACCAGCGGCTGACGCTGAGCGTGCCGAGAGAACCGCCGCCGAGCGAAGAGGCGCCGAGCCTGCTGCAACCGCCGGTGCAGTCGGGTGAGCGGACCTCGCGTGCCCAGCACGTCCGCCCGCCGGGGGCGGAGCCGCCGGAGTACACGCCCATTCCGGCGACGAAGTTGCCGACCGAGCCGATCGTCGAACCGCCGTCGGCCGTCCCAATGAGGACCACCGCCCCCCGCCCCTACCAACCGGAGCGTGGGAGTGAACCGGACGGGTGGATGCGTGACCCGCGGTTCGCCCAACTGACAGTGGACGTGCGAAACGGCACGGCGGTGATTGGCGGTCGAGCGAAGACCCACGAAGCGGCGTGGGAACTGGCCGAACAGGTGCGGACGTGGCCGACGGTGGAGCGGGTGGTCGTCGGCCGCGTCGATGTCGGGCGGTGAATTCAGGCCGGAAAATCGACTTCGACGAGCTTCGCCAGGAGCGTCAGCGACTCTTGCCAGCCGAGGAGGCACGCCTCCGCGGTGATGGCGTTTGGAATCCCTTCCTGCACAACGTTCAACTCGGTCCCGACGGACACCTTCTTCAGGGTGACGGTCGTCCGCATCTGGCCGTAGCGGCGGGCCACGGTCGCGGCTCGTCGGGGACTTCGATTCAACACGAACGGGGCGGGGGAGTACAATAGTCACCGCGAACGCATCTCAGACATCAGCTCCCACGACCCGACTGTCTGCTCGGGATCATTCGCACCGGCCACGGCCGGGAGAGGATCGAATCATGGCGACACCGAACGAGCCGGCGGCGGCCCCCCACCTGCTGGTGGTCATCGACCACCACGAGGCCCGCGTCTATCACACCGAGGTCCACGGGACTGTCCCCGAGCGGATCGTACCTTACGACCCGCACGGGCACGGCCGGCACCTGCACTCCGCCCACGAGTGGACCGACGGCAAGCGGCCGCCCGAGCGGAAGAGCTACTACGAGGCGGTCGCCAAGACGTTGCAGGGGGCCGAGCAAGTGCTGCTGTTCGGGAGCGGCACCGGCCGGAGCAGCGCGATGGAGCAACTGCTCGCCGACCTGAAGGACCACCACCCCGACGTGGCTGAGAAGGTGATCGGCTCGGTGGTCGTGGACGCCCACCACACGACCGAGAACCAACTGCTCGCCCGCGCTCGGGAGTTCTACGCCGAGTACAACCACAAGTAGGCGGCGTGATCGGGGGTTGGGGTGCCACTCGGCACGATGAACCCCGACGGGTGGGATGCTGACGCAGGGGGCGAGTGCCCTGGGGATTGGCGGGGCCTTGGTCGGCGTCCACCGCCCTCGAACAGGTCCAGAGAAAGCTTGGGGTTGTCGAGCACCTGCCTTTTCCCGCGATCTCGTCCGGCGAGTCAGTAACGTCGGCGAGCCGTGCCCCGTGAGGGGCCGGGTGTTGTGAAGCACCCGGCCC
>JANNDF010000014.1:0-6481 GCA_031387445.1 Planctomycetia bacterium | reverse complement strand
CGGGGATGTGCCCCTCGTTCACCCGCCGGTCGTACTCCAGGAACGCCCGGCCGAGGGCGTATGTGGAAGCCGCCGCCAGCCCCGCCCCCACCACCGACCCGACGTACGGGATGAACTTGGCCAACTGCCGCAGTGCCGCCGTCGCCAACAGCCCGATGCCCGCCGACGTGGCCAGTTCGAGGAACATGCGGGCGCGGTCCTTGTGCCCGGACGTGGCCGCCAGCGCCTGAATCATCCGCGTCTGGATGCCGCCGATCATGAGGAGATCGACGAACGGGATGGGCAGCGCCCCCGCCGTGCCGGCGAGCGTGCTGTACCCCACCAGGATGGGAGTCGTCCGCTTGTCGTGCAGGCGGGTGAACTGTGCCGCCGCGTCGGTGAAGTGTTTGAGAGTCTCGCGGTAGGCTTCAGGGAGCAAGTCGAGGATCGCCCGCTTGAGGGCGTCCCCGCCGTAGTTCACCTCGGTGTACCCCTCTTCCGGCAGGGTGAGGTCCACGGGCACGATGCGATCCACAAGCCCGGCGTAATGCTCCCGCTGTGTGGCGATCAGGTGCCACACGGCGTCCGTCGGGGCGGGCGGGTCGGCCGGCGGGGTGATCGTCGCGGCCTTCGCCGAGATGAGGTCGGTGTACGGGTACGGCACCGGGTGTTGGGTCTGCGGGTAGGCTTCGTGCAGGCAGGTGAGTACCAGCACCAGTGGCCGGCGGGGGTTGGTGTTCCGGATGGTACGGATCGCGTCCCGCATGTTGCCGGTGGCGAAATCGCGGATGCGACACGTCACCAACATCACATGAGCTTGGCTGTCGAACTGCTTCAGGTCTTCGGCCGGGTCGTACCCCGGTTCGTCCACCCCGCGGGTGTCCAGGAAGGTGAACACCGGGGCTTCGTCGGTCGGGAACGGGTACATCCGCGAGAAGCGGGTACACGGGCGGAAGCCGCTGCCGATCTCTGCGTCGGTCGAGCCGGTCAGGTAGCGGATGAGCGAGGTTTTGCCGGACTGCGTCTTGCCGAACAGCCAGAGTACCGGGGTGGGGGTCTTCGCCCGCACGTCGGCCAACTCCTTCTCGGTGTCCACGTTCTTCCCGCTGAACCAGCCGACGACGGATTTGAACGCCCGGCTGAGGGCGTTCCCGCCCGACGGCGCGGCCGGCGGTGTGGTGGGGTCAGTGGTGGCGTCCGACATGGGCAGCTCCGAATCAAGGTAGGTGCCGCCTGCCGGGCGGCACTTTCTGGAGTGCCGCCTGCCGGGCGGCACCTACTCAACCGCACCCAAACCCGGCCCGGTCAGGATGGACGTGTTCATCCGCCCGTTTCGCACGCTGAACACTCCAGGGAATCGCTTTTCCCACTGTTCGTTCGCCGCCGGGCAGTATTGCCGCGAGTTCGATTCAATGGCCGCTACACCCGGAATGTGAGCCGCAAGACCGGCCGAATGGATCAGGCTCGCACCGGGGCACGTCAGGTCTTGCACGCAGCGGAACAGGCCGAACTTCTGGGCTGCCGCCGCGAGCAACAGCGACTGCGTCTGCCCCTTGCACGCCTTGAACGCCACCCCGGAATACCCCTGCTCGCGAGCCAGCAGGAGCGTTTCGAGGTCGAGCAGCGACTCGTCGATCACGACCGGCACCAGTTCGGCCGCCCGGTGCATGCGGTTGTCCGGATTGGCACGCAGATCGCGTGCCGTGGGTTGTTCCACGTATTGAATGCGGTCGAACGCGGCGGGCGACTCCTGTTTCACGCGATTCAGCACGTCCAGTAGGTACTCGACGTTCCGGCAGCGTTCGTTGAAGTCGAGCGAGTAGTGAAACTGGCGGTCTGCGGTGGAAGTGGCGATGCGATCCACACCCAAGACGCGGGCCACGTCCCAGCCGGCGTCGTCGCCGTTCAACTTGATCTTCAGGTGCGTCAAGCCATCGCGGGTGATCCATTCGTCGAGGTGTTCGGGAAGCCCGTCGCCGACCGGTTCCGTCACCTCCGCCGGGGTCAGCGGGTCGAGCGCCCCGACGAGGTGGTACAGTGGCAGCGACGACTGCGGCTCGCGGGTGATGTAGTTCGCCAACTTCTCGCCGCGGAACTCCGCACCCAAGTAATCGCCGAGGTCGTCGTCGAAGAACGGCGGGCCGTAGGTGTGGTAGCAGTTCAGGCCGAACGCCTTGCCGTAGGCGTCGTGCAGCGCGGCATCGAAGGCGGAGGCGACAACGTAGGCTGCCAAGAGGGGCATCGGGCAGGGAGGGATTTTCGGCGGGTGGCCTGCGATGCGGGGGGGCGGGTCCGGGGGATAGGCCAGAACACGGCCGGCCATGCTTCGGATATGCCGCTCAAGGTAGTGAGTGAGTTGGATCGGGTGGCCGCGCATCACACACCACGAGTACACGGCTGCCACCTGTGAAGCGGCGCGCTTCATCGCTTCCAACGTATGCTCGTAACCCGCCACCTTGCTCGGCCACGCCCATACGTTCCCCAACGGCATCGACCCAAACCCGTGACCCACCTTCCCGGTCTGCTTCGACCCGAACACGTGACCCACATTACCCTTGCCCGTCTCCACCGTCATGTTCACGTTTAGAATCGTGACGCGGTCGAGCGCCACCCCGCCGAACTTGATCGGCGTGCGGTAGCGGAAGTCTTCGTACCCGAAGCTCACGTCCTTGATGCAGACGGCGTACTCGTTCATCTGCCGCTCCGCCGGGGTCGGGCGTACAACACGGTCATGATACCAGACTGGCAACTGCCCGCCGGCGTGGACCGCGGGCTGCACGACTACATGCACAGCACCGACATGGTGTCGGGATACGACGCCATGATGGCGGCATCGCCGCTCGCCGCGTTCGACGTGCAATATTGCCGGCGGTGGTTCCCGCTGCCGGGGCGGGTGATCGACCTGGGGTGCGGCACCGGCCGGCTGGCACGGGCACTGGTGCCCGAAGGGTTCGAGTACATCGGCGTCGATCTGAGCGAGGAGATGCTGACGGTGGCCCGCCGCATGTTCCCCTCTCCCCTTGAGGGAGAGGGGTTAGGGGTGAGGGGGTCAGCGGCATTTCTCCGTGGGAATCTAGTCGAACTGCAATCCGTCGTGCCTGCCTCCGCCGACTACGCCGCGTGCCTGTTCAGCACCCTGGGCATGATCGTCGGCGAACACAACCGGCAGGCGGTGGTGAAAAACGTGTTCGGCCTGCTGAAGCTGGGCGGGCGGTTCGTGTTGCACGTTCACAACCGCCACTTCCGTCGGCTCGGTCTGAAGGGCTGGGCGAACGCCGACATCACCAGCCCGCAGGCCTACGGCGGTGCCCCGCTCACCATCCACCACTTCACAAAGGCCGAGGCGGTGAAGTTGTTGGAAGGGGTGGGCTTTCGCATCCTGGACGTGACCGCCGCGGGCACCGCCGGCCCGCTGGCCAACCCGTGGCTGCTGCCGACTGTGCGGGCCTACGGGTGGCTGATCGCGGCGGAGCGGCCCGATCCGGCGAACGTCGCGACGTGAATCCGCCGGTCTTGTGAAGCACCGGGGGACACACGTCGCGCCGTTCGCCGGTTACGCCAGCACCTTCTGAATCACCTCGCCGGCCACGTCGGTCAGGCGGAAGTCGCGGCCCTGGAACTTGCTCGTCAGCTTCAGGTGGTCGATGCCCAGCAGGTGCAACATGGTGGCGTGCAGGTCGTTGATGTGCGTCGTGTCTTCCACCGCGTTGTACCCGAACTCGTCGGTCGCCCCGTAGCTCATGCCGCCCTTCACCCCGCCGCCGGCCAGGCACACGCTGAACCCGGCGATGTGGTGGTCCCGCCCATTCCCCTGGGCCATCGGCGTGCGGCCGAACTCGGTGCCCAACACGACCAGTGTGTCCTTCAGCATGTCGCGCTGCTTCAGGTCGGTGAGGAGCGCCGCGATCCCTTGATCGACCTCCTTGGCGGTCCCGGCCGAGTCGTCCTTGACACGCCCGTGGTGGTCCCAGTCGCGGTGATAAAGTTGAATGAATCGCACCCCGCGGTCCGCCAACCGGCGGGCCATCAGGCAGTTGGACGCGAACGACCCGTCGCCCCCTTTCGTGCCGTACATCTCCAGCGTCTTCTTGTCTTCCTTGGCGAAGTCGGTCAGGTCGGGCAAGCCGGTCTGCATCTGGAAGGCCAGCTCGTACTGGCTGATGCGGGTGGCGATTTCCGGGTCGTCCACCGCCTCGGCTTCCAGCTTGTTCAGCTTGCTCACGGCGTCGATCACGTCCCGCTGTTGCTCCTTGCTCACCCCGCCGGGAGAGCGGGCGTGCAGCACCGGGTCGCCCTGCCCGCGGAAGTGAACCCCCTGGTACTTGCCCGGCAGGAACCCACTGTGCCACTGCCGGGCGGCAATCGGCTGGCTCTGCCCGAACTTGCCGGTGCTCACCATCACCACGAAGCCGGGCAGGTCCTTCGACTCGCTGCCCAGGCCGTACCACAGCCACGAGCCGGCACTCGGCCGGCCGGCGATCATGGTGCCGGTGTTCATGAGCGTGTGGGCCGGGTCGTGGTTGATGGCGTCGCCGTGCATGCCGCGGAGGACGCACAGGTCGTCGGCACACCCCTCGCCCAGCTTCGGGAAGATGGTGCTGATTTCGAGGCCGCTCTTGCCCCACTTCTTGAACGGGTGCTGCGGGCCGAGGCAGTTCAGTTTGGCCCCTTGCAGTTGGGCGATCTGCTTGCCCTTGGTGAACGATTCGGGCATCGGCTTGCCGCTCATCTCGGCCAGCTTCGGCTTCGGGTCGAACGTCTCCAGGTGCGTCATCCCACCCGCCATGTACAGCCAGATCACACGCTTGGCTTTGGGTGCGTGGTGCAACGGGTTGACGGCCCCGAGCGACGGCACGCCCTTTTCGGCAGCGAGGGCGGAACCGAAGAGCATGGAGCCGAGGGCGGCGGAACCGACGCCCTGAGCGGTGCGGCCGAGGAATGCGCGGCGGGAGAAGGGGTGCATAGCAACAATCCGGGTGAACCCCGGCAGTGATGCCGGGGGTGGAGTGTGAACAACCCCCGGCATCACTGCCGGGGTTCACGATCTGTCGTTTCAGTCGCTCAGGTTGCCGAGGAAGTCTTCGTACCTCTTCTTCGCCTGGAACTCGTCGGCCATCAGCTTCTTCTGCTTGTCCGTCAGGGCGTCGAGTTCCTTCTCCTGGTCGTCCAGCTTCTTCAGGTACTTGCCGTACACCTCCGCCTTTTCCGGTGTCTCGCGGAGGTTCTTGCGGATGCGGTCCTGGTCGGCGGTGATGCGGGCCAGGTCGGCCACCACCTGTGCCAGCTCCCGCCGCGCCACATCCCACTCGCCCTTCTTCTTCAGCGCGTCGGCCAGTTGCCCCTTCAGCTTGGCCGACGCCTCGTTCAGGTTCATCACGAACCGGATGGTGTCGTCCGGGCTGTTGCTCAGGGTGATGTTTTCGCCCAGGTCCCGCTCCTCGATCACCTTGTATTCGGCGCTCTGTTTGGCCGCCACTTTCGTCTCGAATCGGAGCACCGCCGCCGTCTCTTCCAGCGGCTTCTTCGGCTCCACCAGCTTGAACTGCTGGTTGGTCCGGTTCGGGTGCTCGATCAGGATGGTGCGGTCGGTGTCGCTCTTGTTGGCGATCTTGTACACCTTTTCCTCCCGCAGTTTCCGCACCACGTGGACGACCCCCTTGGTGGCCTTCACACTGGTGATGGTGCCGGTACTGGTGCCGTTCTGCGGGATGAACTCGGTGCCCAGGTCGATGGCGTAAGCGAGCAGCCGCTCCTCGCCCGCCTGCACGTCCAGGATGCGGCTGTCGCCGGCGTACACGCCGTTGTCCAGCACGGTGATCGGCCCCTGCGGGAGCGTCGCCTTCGTGCTGTTGGTCATGCGGAAGCCGAGCAGCGGGTGCTTCGTCTGCACGGCCGGGTTGTAGATGCTCACCCGGTCGCCGGCGATGTCGTCGCTCACGATGGGCAGCATGGCAGACTTCTGCCGGGCGAGCGACACCGGGTGCTTGATGCCGTACTGGAAGTTGTCGCCCAGTTTGGCGGCGGTGGCCGAGTTCGCGACCCCCTGTCCGCCGAGCATCCGCTCGGCCCCGCCCGCGATGTCTTCCCGTTCCAGTTGCTCCACCGACTTCTTCAGGGCGTCTCGGTCCGCCAGCGGCTCTTTCGCCGCGCCAGGCTTGCCGTCGCTCGGCCGACCGCCCGCCGCCCGCTTCTCGTCCCTCGCTTTCGTTGTCAGTGAGTCTTTCAGTTGTTTGTTCAGATTGTTGGCGAAGCCGCCCTCATACGCCGGCGGGCGGAGGGAGGCGAACAGTTCCGGCTCGACCGTCGGGCGGGTGACGTACAGCGGGTTGTACAGGTCCATCTTGAAGCTGATCGGCCGGCCGGACACCAGCCCCATCTTCACCCCGGTCCAGTCCTCGTCCGTCGGGTTCTCGACGATGGCCCACCCTTGCAGATACGGCTTCTTGTCCGCGTCCAGCACCAGCCGGTAGCTCGTCTTCCACACCGGCGCCTCGATCACGTA
>JANNDF010001188.1:0-1101 GCA_031387445.1 Planctomycetia bacterium | reverse complement strand
TATTATTTTGGTCCGCAATTGTGGGGGGGCGGGGGGCCCGCGGGCGGTACTCCTGGCGGGGGGGACGCCGGCCCCACCAGAATGGCGGACCTACTTCTTCACCGGGTTGGCGCGGTCGTTCATGCGGCGGAACAGGAACCGCGACAGGACCGCGTCCATGTAGTCGCTGGTGCGGATCAGGTGGTAGTCCACGCCGATGCGGGTGCACCCGCGGCGGACCTCGGTCAGGTACTCTTCGAGCGCGTCCAGGTAGCCGTCGCGGAGCGCCTTCGGGTCGCAGAACAGGTTGGGCAGTTCCTCCAGCCCTTCGAACCGCGTCATGCCGTTGAACGGGAAGGTCAGCTCGTCGTCGTCCATGATGTGGAACATGCTCACGTCCTGCTTGCGGTGGCGGAGCAGTTCCAAGCCTTTGAAGATCGGCTCGCGGTCGGCCAGCAGGTCGGAGAACACCAGCACCACCCCGCGGCTGGGCAGCGTCTCGGCCACCTGCCGCAGGGAGCCGAACAGGTTCGTCTTCTGGCCGGGGCGGGTGCGGTCCATCGTCTGCATGATGGCGTTGATGTGCCGCTGACTGGACTTGGGAGGCAGCGCCTGCTTGATGTCCCAGCCGAAGCTGGTCAGGCCGACGGAGTCCTGCTGGCGGGAGATGAGCTGGGCCAGGCAGGCGGCGGCGGTGCAGGCGTACTCGTACTTGGTGAACGCCGACTTCGGGTTCACGTACCCCATGCTCTCGGACGTGTCCACCACCAGGGCGGCGCGGAACGTCGTCTCGGCCTCGAACAGCTTGACGTAGTACTTGCCGGTCTTCGCCTGCACCTTCCAGTCCAGGTGGCGGATGTCGTCGCCCTTCACGTACTCGCGGTGCTGGACGAACTCGACCGACTGACCGAAGTACGGGCTCTTGTGCATGCCGGCCAGCATCCCCTCCACCACCTGCTTGGCCCGCAGGTCGAGGCGGTCGATCTTGGCCAGCACGTGCGGGTCGAGGAACCGCCGCGGGTCGTCGGGGCCGTAGTCGGGCATGAGGGGGTCGGTGGCTCGGGGGGTGGATCGGTGAACCCCCGCAGGGATGCCCGGGGTGGCGGTTTCAAACACCCCCCC
>JANNDF010001145.1:0-2188 GCA_031387445.1 Planctomycetia bacterium | reverse complement strand
CCGCGGCCAGCGTGTCCAGGTAACCCGCCTCCTGGTGGCCGGTGTTGTCGTTCAGCCGGCGGGCCAGTTCATGCGCCTCTTCGGCATTCCGGAACTGCTCGTCCGGGCAGGTGGCCTTCACCCACGCGGCCGCGTTCAGGGCGGTCGAGTCGTTCGGATCGGCGGCGAGGACGGCGGCGAAGTCGGCCAGTGCGCCGGCATAATCGCGGGCGGCCAGGCAGATCGAGCCGCGGAGGTTGTGGCCGGCGGTCGAGTCCGGCGCCAGCTCGACCACCTGGTCGGCGTCGGCGAGGGCGTCCGGGTCGTCCTGCTGGCGGCGGGCGGTGGCGCGGGCGAAGTACCCCCGCACGCCGGTCGGTTCCAGCTCGATGACCCGCGTGAAGTCGGCAACCGCCCGGTGGTAGTCCATCACCTGCTGCTCGGCGTACCCGCGCTGCAGGTAGGCGTCCGGCTCGTCCGGGCGGAGGGCGATGACCGCGGTGAAGTCGTTGATCGCCGCCTCGAACCCGTTCGCGCGGGCGTGGGCCAGACCGCGGTTGTACAGCGGGTCGGGGTCGCCGGGGGCGAGGGCGACGGCGTGGGTGAAGTCGGCGAGCGCCTTGACGTGCCAGCCGAGTTCGACGTAAGCCGCCCCCCGCTGGTTGAGCGCGTCCACGTCCTGCGGGGCCTGCCGGAGCACCCAGTCGAAGTCGGCGGCCGCCTTGGCGTGGAAGCCCAGATCGGCCAGCATCCGCCCGCGGTGACGGGCGGCGTCGGTGGACCGCGGGTTCAGCCGCAGGGCCGACCCCAGGTCGGCGAGCGCGCCGTCCGGGTCGCCGAGAGCCTCGCGGCTGGCCGCCCGCAGCAGGTACGCCCGCGCCGACCGCGGGGACAGTTCGATCACCTTGTCGAAGTCGGCGACGGCCGCCGCGTGGTCGTCCCCGGCAGTGTACACCTGCCCGCGGAGGAAGTGCGCCCGCACCGACCGCGGGGACAGTTCGATGGCCTTGTTCAGGTCGGCCAACGCCTCGGCACGCCGGCCGGTGCGGCGAAACACGTCCCCGCGGCCGTTCAGCGGGTCGGGGTCATCCGGGGCGGCGGCAATGGCGGCCGTGAAGTCGGCCACGGCGTCGGCGTACCGGCCCAACTCGGTGCGGGCGGTGCCGCGGTTGTGCAACCCGGCCACGTGCTCCGGGTCGTGCGCCAGCAGGGTGGTGAAATCAGTCACCGCATCGTCGTACCGGGCGAGGGCGATGTAGGCGTTCCCGCGGGAGTACAGCACACCCGCGTCGTCCGCAGTCAGGTCGAGCGCGCCGGTGAACATCTCGACGGCCCGCTCGTACTCGTTGCGGCGGGCGTAGGCGCGACCGCGGCGGGTGAGTTCGCGGGCGTCCGGAGTGGTGGGGGTCATAATGGGCAGTATAGATCACGCGGAACGGGAAGAGTCTGCCGACCACCCGGCTATCGGGCCGATTTTATGAGGGTGGGTGCCGGCGCAATCGGACGCACCCAACCCCAGGCGGCCAACCCGGTCGCGGCCACAGCGTAAACAGCCAGGGCGATCAGCACCGGCCACACCCAGACCGGGGTGCGAACGGCCAAGACTGCCGGCTCGTGCCGGTCGCGGACCTTCGGCGGCGGGTCGGGGGTGGGGGCCGGTTGCGGCGCCGGCTGAGTTTTTCGCTGCCGGTCGGAAAGGCCGGAAAACGGGTTACCGGTGTCGGCCGGCGGCGGGGTGTAAACCACCGGGACGCGGGCGGGCGGGGCCGCCTTCGCCGTCGGCCGCGGGGCCGGGCGGTTCGTGGGTGATTCGCCCAGCGCGCTCTCGCCGTCCTCCGGGTTCGCGGCCATCAGGATGTCATCGTCTCGTTCCTCTTGCTTCTTCAGGTACGAGAAGTCCGGCACCTCGCCGTCGATCACCGTGTTCCCCTCGTCGGCGAGGCCGACGGCAGTCTGACACCGCGGGCAGGTGAACGGCCGCCCAACCGCCTCCGACGGAACGGCCAGCCGCTCGTGGCAGTTGGGGCAGCGGACGGACAGGGCGGACATGGGGGAGGGCTCAGTTCGGCGGGCGTGAGTGCAGTCTAGAGCAGTTTCGGTTTCCGAGTAGCGTGATAGCCCGAAGCGGGGGGGCGGGGGCCGCCCCCCCTCGGGGAGCAACGGGCGGGCGGCCCCACCCGGCGCGGGGGGGGAGAAAGGGTGACCCCCC
>JANNDF010001144.1:0-2216 GCA_031387445.1 Planctomycetia bacterium | reverse complement strand
AACGTGCACACCGGCGCGCGCGTGACCGATCAGGGGCTCGTCGAGGGGCAGGCGCATCGGACGGCGCGACGGCGGCGCGAGCTCGGCGCCGCGCCGGGCTCGGCCGCCGCCGTGCGCCTCCTCTGCGACGTCGACGTGAAGCACTCGGCCCCGCTCGCGGCGCGAGCTGACCACTTGCGTTGCCCTTGCCCCGTTCCCCCAGTCGGGCTACGCTTCCCTCCCGTTCATTTCCTTCACCGCACTGAGGACGCCGCGTGCCGTTCACCGTGACAGACATCGCCGGCTGGGTGGGGGGCACCGCCGCCGGCGCCACCGACACGCCCATCACCCGCGCGGCCTCGCTCGGCGACGCCGGGCCGGGCGACATCACCTTCCTGGATGGGGTGAAACGGCTGAAGGAGTGGGCGGTGTCGAAGGCGTCCGCCGCCGTCGTGCCCGCCACCTTCCCCGACGACCCTCGCCCGCTCATCCGCGTGGCCGACCCGCTCGCCGCGTTCGCCAAGATCCTGCTGACGTTCCGCGGCGAGCGGCCGGTCGAAACCGGCATCCACCCGACGGCCGTCATCCACCCGACGGCCACCGTCGGGGCGAACGCGTTCGTCGGCCCGTACGCGGTGATCGGCCAGGGCACCACCGTCGGGGCGAACGCGCGGATTCAGGCCGGCGCGGTGGTCGGCCGCTTCTGCACCCTCGGGGACGACGTGACCCTGTTCCCGCGGGCGGTGGTGTACGACGACTGCACGCTGGGGAATCGGGTGATCCTGCACGCCGGGGCGGTGATCGGGGCGGACGGGTTCGGCTACCGGTTCGTGAAGGGGACCCACCAGAAAGTGCCGCAGCTCGGCGGGGTGATTTTGGGCGACGACGTGGAGGTGGGGGCGAACTCGACCATCGACAGCGGCGCGTTCGGCCCCACCCGCATCGGGAACGGCACGAAGGTCGACAACCTGGTGATGATCGCCCACAACTGCCAGATCGGGCGGCACAACCTGCTCGCCGCCCAGACCGGGATTGCCGGCTCGACGACGACCGGCGACTACGTTATCACGGCCGGGCAGGCGGGGGTGATCGACCACATGCGCATCGGGAACCGGGCGGTCGTCGCCGCCAAGACCGGGGTGACGAGCGACGTGCCGGACGGGGTCACCGTGATGGGCTTCCCGGCCATGCCCGCCCGCGAGTACCTGCGGTGCGTGGCCGAGTGGAAGAAGGCGGGTGCGGTGCGGAAGGACGTGGCCAAACTGAAGGCGCACCTGGGCCTGACCGACGAGGGCGAGTCGTGACCGCCCGCGAACCCGTCGGCCTGCTCGCCGGGGCCGGCCGCTTCCCGTTCGCCGTGGCGGAGAAGGCCAAGAGCGTCGGCCTGCCGGTGGTGTGCGTCGGCCTGATCGGCCATGCGGACCCGGCGCTGGCCGAGTTGTGTACCGAGTTCCACTGGCTGCGGCGGGCGTCGCTCGGGTTCATCCTCCGCACCTTCCGCCGCGGGCGGGTGACCCGGTGGACGATGGCCGGCAAGTTCCACAAGGACATCCTCTTCCGCCCGTGGATGTGGTTCCGCCTGCTGCCCGACTGGCGGCTGCTGCGGGCGTGGTTCTTCCGCCGCCGCCGGGCGAACAACGACGACTCCCTGCTGCTCACCCTCATCCGCGAGTTCGAGGACGAGGGGATGACGTGCGTGTCCGCCCTCGACCTGTGCCCGGAGTTGCTCGTGACCGCCGGAACGCTCACCCGCCGCAAGCCGACCGACCGCGAGATGACCGACATCCGGTTCGGGTGGGGGCTGGCGAAGGAGATGGGCCGGTTGGACGTGGGGCAGAGCGTGGCCGTTCACAACCGGGCGGTGCTGGCGGTGGAGGCCATCGAGGGCACCGACAAGTGCATCCTGCGGGCGGGCGAGTTGTGCGGGCGGAACGCCTTCGCGGTGGTGAAAGTGGCCAAGCCGCAACAGGACATGCGGTTCGACGTGCCGGCGGTGGGGGAACAGACGATCGAGACGATGAAGAAGGCCGGGGCGACGGTGCTCGGCATCGAGGCCGGCAAGACCATCCTGCTGGACGAGGCGAAGACTCTCGCCCTCGCCGACCGCTACGGCATCGCCGTAGTGGCGATTACGGCCGAGGAAGCCGCCGGGCAGGTGGCGGTCGAACGGCCCCCGCAGGGAGCGTGAGGCCCGACGGCCGACTGCTCACAGAGGCCCGACCGTGAGGGAGGGCGCC